>JASHRH010000223.1 GCA_030037475.1 Acidobacteriaceae bacterium | reverse complement strand
AGGCAGCTTGCGGTGCATTCATAAATGCTGTAAGGCTCGCTGCCCTGGCCATCGGTGACGAAGAAGAGGTCGCCGGGAGAATCGAAGGCCATGGCCTCCACGCCGAAGTAGCCAAGCGCGGAGACCGTCAGCGCATGGATCACGCACTCGCCGGATGCATCGCTCGCGGTTCCCGTGCAGTTCGGCACGGTCGATCCGGTAGCTGTGGCATCCGTAACGGTATAGGTTCCGGTGGAGCTCATAGGAACCTTGACGATGGTGTTGGAGTAAATGCCGCCGACCCATAGGTTGTTACTGGGATCGATGGCCACGCCGCCGGTATTGCCGCTGCCGTAAGGGCCGGCCACTGACATCGTGTAGGCGGAAGGTCCGCCGGTGAACTGAACCACGTCGCCGTTATAAGTGGAGCTGGCGACGATGGTCCCCATGGAGTTGATACCCAAGCTGGTGCCCGCCGCCTCGCCTCCCGACAGCATGCCGCCCCCGGGCCACGCGCCAGCCGTATAGAAGCTGACTGGGGCGCTCAGCACGACGTTGGATGTTGTGGGCGTGGTTGCCGGTACTCCCGGCCCCTGTGCCAGCGCCGACGAAGCGAACAGCCCCATAGCGACGATCATCAGCAGGGCCACCCACGCTCCCCGCAGCGTCAACTTCTCAACTCTCTTCCCAATCGTTTCCATCACGAATCCTCCGGTGAAGTCTGTCAAAGCTGGGGGGAGGAACTTCGACCGGCGTCAGCCGGCTGTCCCTTCTTCCCATGCGCTGACTTCCGATTTCGGCGGTGACTGTTACCAGCGACGCCGTGGGGTCGGAAGCCCTGCCTGCAAGTTCTTTCCGAATCTCGCCTACTGATGAGTCCCTATGATCTGCCCCTCCATGAGCGGTCCGATCCGGCTCCCGAGCAACGTGCAGGGAGAATCCGGCGAGCCGCGGCCCTGGGAGCTACAACGAATCCAGCTGCCTGCACGCCCGCGTACGCTGGCGCCGTCTGCGACAAAAGCAGAGGCAACGCGCGAGCGGGCGCGGGATGATGGAGGGGATCAGGCAGACACATCGTGATATCGCTCCCAGGCCGGGCTGAAACCCGACCGCAAAAGCCCCCAGGTTACATGTCGGGGGGTACGACTGAAAGAAATGCGGAATCATCTTCGTACCGCGAGGTTCGCTTGTCAAGATAAATTCGCGTGCTCTTCAGAAATAGCGAGAAATGCCTAAAGCCAGGAGTAAATCGTTCAAGCCCGCCCAACTGGCTGGAGGCAGAAAGAGCCCCGGCCGCAAGGCAGCGTGGGGTCCTGAGGTTACCAACGGGAGTTACTGCTGGACGAAAGTCGTGACGTTTTGCGCCGGCGGAGTGTAGGTGAACTGTCCGCTCGATACCGTGACCGGGAACGCCTGTTCCACCAGTCCGCCCGAGGACATCGTCTGCCACACATTCATCGAAGTCACCGTCGAAGTATCTTAATAGTAATCTCTTGTTGATTGATTAATTTTTAAGTTAATATGTATTATGATATTTTATCCATTCGAATAGTTATCAAACAATAAACAGAACGCTCTACTGCACCAGCGTGGTGATGCTCGACGCCGGCAGGGTATAAGTTAACTGCCCGTTCGTCACCGTCACCGCGGGCTGCTGCTGCAGACCGGCGCTGCTCGTGCTTTGCCAGGGCGTCAGCGACGTGACGCCGCTGGCGTTGTCGAGTGTAAAGGTGAGGGTGTTTGTGCTGGTCGCAGTGTTGATGACGACGATCACATAGTGCTGATTGCCTGAGTTGTCCTGACCTGTGTAGGCCGAGACGTAGACGTTCGATGCCGGGCTGGTCGTGGCGCTCGCACGACTATAGCCGGGCAGGATGAATTTCGAGTACTGGCCCATCACGTCGCCCATCACCGTCACATTCCCGGAGTTGTCAACCAGGCCGCAGGTGCCGGCGGCAGTTGCGCAATTACCGGTGGAATAGCCGAATGCTCCCCACCAGACATAAGCGTTGTACTGGCCGGTGACCATGGCGTTATGGATCGTCAGAGCATAAGGCGACAACGCCTGAGTCCAGGATGGTGTTGCTGAGCTCAGGGGGCCGAACTCGGTCATCCAGAGCTCCTTCGGCGAGTCTCCAGCGGGGAGGCCGGGGTAGGCCGTAATCGAGCCTCCGAACAATGTTTGGTAAATGTGGCCTGCAATGATGCTGACGTTCCCCTGCGCATTCGCGTCGCTGAGAGTCGTCGCGGCCTGACTGGAAAGGAAGTCCTGCGACTCCGGCATCATGAGCTTCGTGGTGATGGGATTGGTTGCGCCGCCTGCGGTCAGCGAGGCCACCCAGGCGTCCATTTGCTGCGGTGTCCATTCGCAGGATTCGTAAGTTTCGTTCGTATCCGGCTCATTCTGCATGGAAATGGCATACAGGTTGGTGGCGCTGTTGGCATCGATGAACCTGACGAAGTCCTCGAGATAGTTCGCGTAATCGGCGTAGTGGTTCGGGTCGAGGTAACCGCCGCAGTAGCCGGTCCCTTCGCTCCCGCAACTGCTGGCGTATGCCTCGTTGTAGGTATAGCCATCCACAGTGGTGCTGCTGCCGCTCAGCTTCCAGGCGGCCGGCGGTGTCCAGGGCGATGCGAATACGATTGCGTTGGGATTCGCAGCTACCGCTTCATTGGCGTTGGTCAGCTCCTGGTCCCACTCGCCGGTTTCGTATGGATCGCCATACTGGCCGCCACCCGATGCCGAGCCTTCGGGATCGATGCGCAGACGCAGAATGCTGAGACCGAGACCGTTGGGGCTGGGGCTGAACAGCGCCGTGGCTACCTTTGTGGGCATGGGGCCGAGCCATGCCGTCGACGCGCCAAAGCCGCGAATGGTCTGATACGTGGTTCCGAAGTCCACCGTCACCGCGCCGGCTGGCGCCGCTTCCGTGGTGAATTGCCAGGTGAAAGCCGATGCCAGCGCCGTGCCGCCCGAGCTCTGTGCGCCCGTGGTGATGGTCGCTGTGTATGCCGTGTCGTAGGCCAGCGCGGCGGACGGGGTAAAGGTGGCTGTGTTGCCGGAATAGCTGACGGTTCCCGTCACCGCGCCGCCAGAGCTGCTCAGCGTAAAGGTAGATGTGGTCAGGGTCGAAGCATTCATCGCCTCGCTGAATGTTGCCGTCACCGTCGTGTTGGTTGCGATGCCCGTCGCTCCGTTCGCCGGCGTGGTCGAGAGCACCGTCGGCGCCGACGGCGGTGGGGGCGCAGCTTCGGTAGTGAATGTCCAGGTATCATTCGCTGCCAGTCCAGTGCCGCTCGAACTTTGCGCGCCGGTAGTGATCGTTGCAGTGTAAGTCGTGTCGTACGCCAGCTCGGCCGAAGGCGTCAGCGTCGCAGTGTCGTCGGCCGCGTTGTAGCTCACCGTGCCTGCCACGCCACTTCCGCCCTGTGCCTGGAGCGTGAACGTGCTCGTCGTCAGGGTCGAGGCATTCATTGTCTCGCTGAAGGTTGCCGTGACGGCAGAACTGATCGCTACGCCCGTCGCGCCAGTGGTGGGCGTTGTCGCCGTTACTGTCGGAGCCGGGGCTGCCTGGGTGGTGAACGTCCAGGTGTAATTGGCGGAAAGATAGCCGCCTGCGGTGCTTTCCGCGCCGGTGGTGATGGTCGCAGTGTACTGCGTGTTGTAGGCCAAAGCGGCGGAGGGAGTGAAGGTCGCGGTATCGCTGGTCGAGGAATAAGCGACGGTCCCGGTCACCGCGCCGGCGGAACTGCTGAGAGTGAAGTTGGACGTCGTCAGGGTGGAAGTGTTCATCGGCATGTCAAACGTCGCCGCCACGGTGGTGTTGACCGCGACCCCCGTGGCTCCGCCAGCTGGCGAGGTGGAGGCGACACTGGGCACAGTCGTCGGGCAGCTGCCACTGCCGCAGGTACCTGTGCTCCCGCTGCCGCCGCAGCCGGAGACCACTACGACCGAGAAGGCCAGGAGGGAAACAAAGCCTGAACGCAGAACCGAACGCATGACTGGGAAGACTCCTTTGCAAAGACAAACTGCGAAAGTGAACCGGGATAAAACTGGCTGCGAAATCAACCTGGCCGGGGAAATCGACGACATGAACAGTCATCGGAGCATAAATCAATTTAGTTAGGGGTCGCAATGAAATTCGGAGCGACCCGAAAACGGCCGTCGGGGAAGCCGGGCCGCGGAAGAGCGGATAGCCCTTTCTGCTCAGAAAAACTGCGGTTTTCTATTGTGGCGAACTGGAGAGGGAAGCGAGAAAGGTTAATTGGCTGGTCATGGTTTCGCGCGGCCGAGCTGAGGCCGAAGCGCGATTTTTATTTCAGGGAAAATCGCAAGTACGGAAATGAAAGCACTTGCTGGTGTCAACTGGCATATGTGATGGAAACAGGGAAGTTAGCGGCGATCCTGAGCCCGGGAGTAGAAAGGCTGAAGATCCAGGGCAAGGAAATCGGCGGGTAAGCATTACGAAGGTCGTGAATCGGAGATCTGCGCTGTTTTTCTGGCCCTCCTTGACAATCTGGGAGAAGGCTGGCTACTCTCCCAGACAATCTTGGAGAAGAATGTTATGGGCAAAGACACGCCGATTGATTTGCTACAGGGCACGCTGGACATGCTGGTGCTGAAGGCGGTCTCGCTGGGGCCGCTGCACGGCTACGGGGTGCTGCTGCGCATCCAGCAAATCTCGCAGGGACGGCTGGAGATTCAGCAGGGATCGCTTTACCCCGCCTTGTACCGGCTGGAGCATGAGGGCTGGATTGCCGGAGAGTGGGGCCTGAGTGAGAACAAGCGGCGCGCGCGGTTCTACCGGCTGACGGCGGCGGGGCAGCGGCGGCTGGAAGCCGAGACCAGGAAGTGGACTGAGTTTGCCGGGGTAGTGGGTGCGATTCTGAAGACGGCGCCGGAGGAAGGATGAGCCTGAACAGCCGG
>JASHRH010000222.1 GCA_030037475.1 Acidobacteriaceae bacterium | reverse complement strand
AGAGGCTCTGGACGATGTGGCGCAGCACCAGCAGATGGGCTACCGCGCGATCCGCGTGCAGAGTGGCATTCCCGGTCTGGATGCGACCTATGGCGTTCCAAAGGACAGTCAGCCGTATGAGCCGGCCGAGCGCGGGCTGCCGAACGAGAGCCGGTGGTCAACGGAGAAATACCTTCTCCATGTGCCGAAGCTTTTTGCGAGGGTGCGCGAACGATTTGGCGACGATCTGCACCTCCTCCACGACTGCCACCACCGGCTGACGCCCATCGAGGCCGCGCGCCTGGGCAGGGAGCTGGAGCCGTTTCACCTTTTCTGGATGGAGGATCCTGTGCCTGCGGAATTGCAGGAGGGATTCCGGGTGATTCGCGAACACACGACAACGCCGATTGCGACCGGCGAGGCGCTGAACTCTGTATGGGACGTACACGACCTGATCCGCAACCAGTGGATCGATTACATCCGGCTGACGCTGACGCATGCGGGCGGCTTCACGGCCCTGAAAAAACTTGCGGATTTCGCCGCGCTGTATCACGTGCGCACCGGTTTTCACGGAGCGACCGACCTGTCTCCGGTCTGCATGGCCGCGGCGCTGCACTTCGACGTGGCCATCCATAACTTCGGTATCCAGGAACACATGCCGCACAGCGCCGAGACGGACGCCGTCTTCCCGCACGCCTATCGTTTCGAGGACGGGACGATGTATCCGGGCGATACTCCAGGCCTTGGAGTCGAGCTGGATGAGAAGCTGGCTGCGAAGTATCCCTACCAGCGGGCATATCTGCCAGTGCTGCGCAAGCTCGACGGAACGATAAGCGACTGGTAATCCCAGCAGACTGCCCGATTTTCATTTCCTGCCCAGGCCGCCGGGCCGCTCAACAGCCGTAGCAATCTGCCGATTCTGATGGGGTAGCGATGTCCTGTGCCGGGTGACGGCCATCACTGCGGTCGCTCGTGGCTGGGGCGTACCTTAGGCCGTTTTGGGAGAAAGGCGGATACGCATGCGCATGACCCGTTCCGCTGCGTCCGGAGGCGATTTTCGATGAGCTGGAGAGACGAGTATCTGGCTCGCCGCACAACCGCCGGGCAGGCGCTGGAAGCTGTCCGCTCGGGCGCTCGGGTCTGGATTCAGTCCGGGTGCGGCACGCCTTCGGTACTCGTGCAGGCTCTTGTCGCGCGTGCGCCCGAGGTCCGCGACGTGGAAATCGTCCACATGATGACGCTGGGCAGCGCTGACTACACGAAGCCGGAATACGAAGGTCATTTTCGGCATCGCGGGCTTTTTCTCGGGGCCAATGTCCGCGAAGCCGTGGCCGCCGGACGCGCGGACTACACTCCGATCTTTCTGAGCGAGATCGAGGGGCTGTTCACCAGCGGCGCTCTGCCTCTGGATGTGGTCCTGATGCAGGTATCGCCACCGGACGCTCACGGGTTTGTGAGCCTGGGGACCACGGTGGACTGCACGCTGACTGCGACGCGCTGTGCTCCTGTCATCCTTGCCGAAGTGAATGATCGGATGCCGCGGACGCACGGCGATACTTTCGTCCACGTGAGCCGGATTTCCGCGATCGTGGAGACCTCGCACCCGCTCCTTGAGTTGCCCACCGAGTCGTTCACGCCTTTGCATCTGCGCGTGGCGGAGCACGTCGCTTCGCTGATACCGGATGGAGCTACGCTGCAGACCGGCATCGGCGGCATTCCGGAGGCCGTCCTGGCATGCCTGGGAGACAAGCGCGATCTCGGCATTCACACGGAGATGTTTTCTGACGGGGTGATCGAGCTGATCGAGTCCGGCGTGATCAATGGAGAGCGCAAGTCACTGCACCGTGGCAAGGCGGTCGCGGCGTTTGTGCTGGGAACGCGCCGGCTCTTCGACTTCATTCACGAGAATCCGATCTGCGAGTTCCGCTCCATCAGCTACACCAACGACCCGTTTGTCGTGGCGCAGAACGAGCGCATGGTGGCGATCAACGCTGCGCTGCAGGTGGATTTGACCGGGCAGGTGTGCGCGGATTCGATCGGCACCCGGCCTTACAGCGGCTTTGGCGGACAGCTGGATTTCATTCGAGGAGCGGCGCGCTCGCCCGGCGGGATACCCATCATTGCGCTGCCCTCCACGGCGTTGCACGGAAGCGTCTCGCGGATCGTGCCGGTGCTGGAGCCCGGCGGCGGCGTTGTGACGTCGCGCGCCGACGTGCATTTCGTCGTGACTGAGCATGGGATTGCGAACCTGCACGGGAAGTCGCTCCGGGAGCGGGCGGAAGCGCTGATCGCCATTGCCGATCCGCGTTTTCAGGCGGAACTGGAGGAGTTTGCAGTGCGCTCGCATTATCTGGAGCGCCGCGCGGCGGCAGTCCCTGCTGCGTAAGGAGGTTGCCATGACAAACACTGCCCATCGAGACGCGGGTCTGCTGCGCGTGGATGCCAGTGAATGCAAGGGTTGCGGTCTCTGCATCGAGGCTTGTCCGCCCAAAGTAATCCGCATGGACGAGACGCTGAATTCGTACGGCTATCGCACCGCCCGATACGCGGGCACCGGCTGCACGGGCTGCGGAATCTGCTATCTGGTATGCCCAGAGCCGGGGGCCATCACGGTTCTGCGCGCGACCCGTCCGCGGCAAATCGCCGGCGTGCAGGCCAGACCCTGAGAGGAGGTCCTCCGATGCACAGGCAGCTGATGAAGGGCAATGAAGCCATCATGAAGAGCGCCATCCTCGCTGGATGCCGCGGTTTCTATGGATATCCCATCACGCCCGCCAGTGAAATCACCGAAGCGGCAGCGACGTATATGCCGCAGGTGGGCGGCGTCTTTCTTCAGGCGGAAAGCGAGGTGGCGGCCATCAACATGCTATATGGGGCGGCCTCGGCCGGCGTCCGTGCCATGACCGCTTCCAGCGGGCCGGGGATCAGCCTGATGCAGGAAGGCATCAGCTACATGGCCGGCGCGGAACTGCCCTGCGTGATCGCCGACATCACCCGCGGCGGACCCGGTCTCGGCAACATCGCTTCTGAACAGAGCGATTATCACCAGGTCGTGAAAGGCGGTGGACATGGGAACTACCATACCCTGGTGCTCGCGCCGTATTCCGTGCAGGAGATGGCCGACCTGACCGCGCTGGCCTTCGATCTCGCGGATCGCTACCGGAATCCCGTGGTGCTGCTCGCCGATGGATTCATCGGACAGATGATGGAGCCAGTCGAATTTCCGCAGACTGCTACTGAACCGTGCCTGCCGCAATGGGCCGTGGCCGGTACCGCGGAGAGTCGCAGGAACGTAATCACTTCCATGTATCTGGATACGGACAAGCTCGAAGCGCATGTTCGCCAACTCGAAGCGAAGTACTTCATCGCCGAGCAGAGGGAAGCACGCGCTGAGGACTGGCGCACGGAGGACGGCGAAATCATCCTGGTTGGGTATGGCATTGTCGCGCGGATCCTGAAGGGCGTGGCGGCTGAAGCACGCGCTGCCGGACTGCCGGTCGGTGTCCTGCGCCCCATTACGCTATATCCGTTCCCGACCCTGCACTTTCAGCGCCTGGTATCTCGGGCGCAGGTCTTCCTGGTGGTGGAAATGAGCAACGGCCAGCTACTGGAAGATGTGCGGCTTGCCCTGAACGGCGCTCGTCCTGTCGAGTTCCTCAGCCGCGTCGGTGGAAATACGCCTACGCATCACGAGGTCCTCGCCGCAACGCAGGAGCTGGCTCGCCGCCATCTGACGGCCGCGCCGGCGGAAGAGGAGTGGATCGTCCATGTCTAGCGAACCGGAAATTACGTGGGAAGTCGCACGCTCGAAGCCGGCGTCGTTCTACTCCACGTACGAGCGCAAGGACGAGCTGCAGCACGCGACGCATTACTGCCCTGGCTGCGGCCACGGAATCATTCACAAGATGCTGGCGCAGGCCATCGATGACCTCGGCATGCAGGACCGCACGGTGCTGATCAGTCCCGTCGGCTGCTCCGTGTTCGCCTACTACTACTTCGACGTGGGGAACGTGCAGGCCGCGCACGGCCGCGCGCCGGCAGTTGCGACCGCGATCAAACGCAGCCGTCCGGGCAGCATCGTCATCTCGTATCAGGGCGACGGCGACCTTTCCGCCATTGGCTCGGCGGAAATTCTGCACGCGGCAAATCGCGGTGAACCGCTCACGGTGATCTTCGTCAACAATGCCATCTACAGCATGACCGGCGGGCAGATGGCGCCCACGACCTTGCTGGGCCAGACGAGCACGACGAGTCCGCATGGACGCAGCGCCGCGCACGAGGGCTATCCGCTGCACGTGAGCGAGCTGCTGGCCACGCTGGAAGCGCCGGTGTACATCGAGAGGGTTGGCCTGGGCGACAACAGGCAAATTGCGCAGGCGGCGCGCGCCGTTCGCCGGGCGCTGGAGAACCAGGTGCGCGGGCTCGGATTTTCTCTGGTCGAGATTCTCTCTCCCTGTCCGACGATCTGGAAAATGAGCCCGGTGGAAGCACAGCACTGGGTACACGACGTGATGGAGAAGACATTTCCACTCGGCGTTCTGCGCGATCGCACGCAGACAGCGCAGGCTGTGCCCGCGCCGGACCCGCCACCGACGCTGAGTGCTGTTCCGCGCATTCTGGGCGTCGCCGACACAGGATTGCCGGAGGGTTTGCCCCGCGTAGCTGATGTACCCGATGTCAACCTTCAGATGCGCGTGGCCGGCTTCGGCGGACAGGGGGTACTGCTCCTCGGAGAAGTGCTGGCGGAAGCAGGTCTGGACGCGGGTCTTGAGGTTTCCTGGCTGCCGTCCTATGGGCCGGAGATGCGGTCGGGCACGTCGAACTGTCACGTGCGGCTCGCCCGCGAGCCGATCGACTCTCCTCTGGTCACGCATCCCGACGTGCTCATCGCCATGAACGAACCTTCGCTGCGCAAGTTCGGTTCGACAATGCGTCGGGGCGGGTGGATGCTCTACAACGGAGAAACGCTGCCGGAGGAAGGTTCATCGAAAGACGTGCACGTGCTGGCCAGGCCGTTCACGCAAATCGCGAACGATCTGGGCGATGCGCGCGCCGGCAACATGGTGATGCTCGGGGCTTTGTTGGAAATCGCCGGGAGTCTGCCGCAAACCAGTGTTGAAAGCGCGCTGGGCCGCCTGGTGAGGAACCCGCGCTGGCTGGCGCTGGATGAATCTGCTCTGGCGGCTGGCCGCAGACTGATGCGCGAGTCTCGCGCGGAGGTGAGCCATGCAGGCTGAATGCGATCCAAACCTGATCGTGTATTTCAACGGTGCGTATGTGCCGATGCGTGAGGCGCGCGTGGGCATCCTGACCCATGCGCTGCATTATGGTACCGGGGTCTTCGAAGGCATTCGCGCCTGCTGGAACGAAGCGGAAGAACAGCTTTTCCTGTTCCGTCCCATCGAGCACTTTGAGCGCTGGAAGCGGAACTGCGGGATCCTGCGCGTTGACGTGCCAGCCAGCGCGGAGGAGCTTTGCGAGATCACGATCAAGCTGCTGCACCGCAACCAATTTCGTACCAGCGTCTACATTCGCCCGCTGGCATACAAGTGCGCAGAGCGCGTCGGAGTCTGCCCCGACGATCGCGATGCCTTCGCAATTGTCGCGCTGCCTTTCGGCGAGTATCTGCTCAGCGACAAAGGGTTGCACGTGGGTGTAAGCTCATGGCGCCGGATCGAGGATAACGCGATTCCGGCGCGGGCCAAGATTTGCGGAGCCTATGTGAACAGCGCGCTGGCCAGCGATGATGCGCGGCGATGCGGATTCGACGAGGCCCTGCTGCTGAACGAGAGCGGCCGCGTCGCCGAAGGCGCCACCTGCAATCTCTTCATGGTGCGTAATGGCGCGCTCATCACGCCGCCGGCTACGGAAAATGTGCTGGAAGGCATTACCCGAAGCTCCGTGATGGAACTGGCGGAGCGCGAGCTGGGTGTGCCGTTGATCGAGCGCCCCATCGGCCGCAGCGAACTGTACGTATGCGATGAGCTTTTCCTGACCGGAACCGCAGTTGGCATCGCGCCGGTGGTGCGCGTGGACCATCGGCCCGTGAAGGAAGGAAACATTGGCGCGGTAACGCGCCAGACGCGGCAACTGTACGCCGATGCCGCGCAGGGACGTTTGCGGGCTTACCGGAAATGGGTCGTTCCGGTGGGCCCGCCAAAGCAGGAACCCGCGCCCGAGGCAGCTTCGCTCGCGGCGGCAAGCGCCGGCTGAGGAGCCGCGCCGGGGCCGGATCCTCTCGGAGGAAGGAAACCCATGACAACAGCAGCGGTACTTGCAGGAAATGCGTACGACGTTGCGCTCGAGAATTTCGATGCTGCGGCGGACGCGCTGGAACTCAGCCTGGACATTCGGGAGATGATCAAATATCCCGAACGCATTCTCACCGTGACCGTGCCGGTCCGCATGGATGACGGCCACATTCATCGTTTCGAGGCCCATCGCGTGCAGCACAGCACCGTGCGCGGTCCAGCCAAGGGCGGCATTCGCTTTCACCCCCAGGTCACGCTGGACGAGGTGAAGGCGCTGGCCACCTGGATGACCTGGAAATGCGCGGTCGTTAACATTCCTTTTGGTGGCGGCAAAGGCGGGGTCACGTGCGATCCCAAACACATGTCGCCGGGCGAACTGGAGCGGATGACGCGCCGCTACACAAGCGCGATTTTGCCCCTGATCGGCCCGCAGCAGGATATCCCCGCGCCGGACGTTTATACCAACCCGCAAACCATGGCCTGGATCATGGATACCTACAGCATGACCAAGGGCTATCCGATTGCGGGCGTGGTCACAGGCAAGCCCATCAGCCTGGGCGGATCGCTGGGACGCAATGAAGCCACGGGCCGCGGCG
>JASHRH010000221.1 GCA_030037475.1 Acidobacteriaceae bacterium | reverse complement strand
TCATCCAGCGGCTCTTCCTCCTCAGTCAGCAAATCGAGCAGCAGCGTGGCCATCCCGCCCTGTCGCAGCTCGTCCGCGACGAACCGATTGCGCGGACTGCGCCGGCTGCTTCCGCTGCCGTGGGCGAACAGGACAACGCCTTCCGGATGGCTTGGAATATGCAGGTCTCCCTTCAGTTCCGCGCCATCGGCCTGGATCGTGATCTCCCGCTCCTGCTCCTGGTCCGCCCCGCTCGGGAAACCGCTTCCCCTGTCCTGATCCGTCATCATGAATCTCCTGCGACTTATTGAGACTCGCCGAGCGCTCCAGAGGTTGCGGCAAGGATGCTTTCCGGCTGGGTGAATCGGAGCACATCCTCCGGGGGATTCGTCCCCTTCGCCCAGGCTCATCTTGAGCGGCCGATGAGAATGTTTGATGATCTCGACGCCGGAAAGCACTACCAGACCCTCCTGCACCATCTGTTCCGCGATGGGCAGAAATCCGTCTCCGTTCCGCAAACAGCGTTTCCAGAGCATCAATTCATTCTGTGGGATACAACCACGCGCCCGCCAGGGCATAATGGCGTGGTCTCGCAACCAGCTCAGGGGATCGAGGCGACCTCGAGGCAGAGCCCATGTTCGTGCCCACCACCTTCCACGTTGCCCTCCTGATGACGATCGCGAGCACCGTCTGCTGGGGCTCTTTCGCCAACACGTTCAAGGGAACGAAGAATTACCGCTTCGAGCTGTACTACTGGGATTACGCTTTCGGGATCTTCCTGGCCGCGCTGCTGCTCGCCTTCACGATGGGCAGCCGGAGCGGCGGGCCGACGGCGTTCCTCGCCAATCTGCGCGCCGCCGACGGCATCAACCTGTTCTGCGCCGCGCTCGGCGGATTCATCTTCAACATCGCCAATACGCTGTTGGTGGCAGGCATTGAGATTGTGGGCCTCGCCGTTGCTTTTCCGGTCTCCATCGGCATCGCGCTGGTGGAAGGCGTGGTGCTGAGTTACGCGCTGCAGCCGCGCGGGAGCGCCGCGCTGCTGGCTGCGGGCATCGCCATGGCGGTCGTGGCGCTGGTGCTGATCGGCAAGGCCTATGGAGCGCTGCGCACCCCCACCCCGTCGAGCAAGCTCGCCGGAGATCCCGGTTCCGGGGCCGGCGCCGTCTCACGCCGCGGCGTCGTGGTGTGCATCGTCTCCGGGCTGTTGATGGGCATCTTCGCGCCCTTCGTCACGCGGGCCATGACGCGCGGAGCCACGCTGACGCCTTACACCACCGCGGTGTTTCTCACGCTGGGCGCACTTGTCTGCTGCTTTTTCTTCAATCCGATCCTGATGCGAAAGCCAATCGTCGGCACACCGGTGGCAATGGACGAGTATTTCCGCTCGCCAGCCTCGTATCACGCGCTGGGCCTCCTCGGTGGAGGCATCTGGGGCCTCGGCACGGTCTTCAATTTTGTCGCGGCATCGCTGGTCGGAGTGGCAATTTCCTACGCCATCGGCCAGGCATCGCCCATGGTAGCGTGCCTGTGGGGCGTTTTCGCGTGGAAGGAGTTCCACGGAGCCAACGCCCGCGCCAAAGGCTATCTGGCGGCCATGTTCGCGGCCTACGTTCTGGCGCTGGTGTTGATCGCGCGAGCGTATGTTTCGTAGACGGCTGAAAGCAGAGCTTCCGGACGCGCATTTTCCATGCGCTGAGATTAAGAAACAGTGACGGATACAAATCCAGCGAACCGAGGAACGATGAGCCGGCCTTTGGTGACCGTGATGGGCAGCTATGTGACGGATCTGGCGTTCCGGACGGACAAGCTGCCGGCGTGGGGCGAAACCTACATGGGCAGCAGCTTCCGCATGGGACCGGGCGGCAAGGGATCGAACCAGGCCGTTGCCGCGGCTCGTGCCGGAGCGCGGGTGAGCTTCATCAGCAAGCTGGGTCGCGATCTCTTCGGCGATCTGGCGCGCAAAACCTATCGCGACGAAGGCATCGAAACCACGCATCTGCTGGAGACGGATTCGCCCACCGGTGCAGCCTCCATCGTGATCGACGCGAAGCGCGGCGAGAATTCCATTGTCGTGGTTCCAGGAGCGTGTTTTGAGCTGACTCCGGAAGAAGTCGCGCAGGCACGGGAACTCATCGCGCGCTCCGCCGTGTTTGTGACGCAACTGGAGCTTTCGGTGCCAACAGTGTCGTTCGGCCTGGAGCTGGCGCACTCGCTCGGTGTGCCTACAATCCTCAATCCAGCCCCTGGCTGCGCGCTGCCGCCCACAATCTTTCCGCATTGCGACTACGTGACGCCGAACGAGACCGAAGCGGAGATTATCACCGGAGTGCACGTGGCGTCGCTGGCCGATGCGGAGCGTGCGGTGGACGCACTGCTGGCTCGCGGCGCGCGCAACGCGGTCATTACCCTCGGGGCGCAGGGCGCGCTGGTGAAGAATGCCACGCTCAGCGAGCACGTGCCGGCCTTCCATGTCGGCGATGTGGTGGACACCACCGGCGCAGGCGATGCCTTCAACGGCGGATTCGCCGTGGCCCTGGCCGAAGGACAGAGAATCGTGGATGCTGCGCGCTTCGGCTGTGCAGTGGCTGGCCTCTCCGTGACACGCCCGGGAACCGCGCCGTCCATGCCGCGGCGCTCTGAGGTGGATGCGCTCCTGCGCGGACGCTGCTGAGTTCCTACGGCTCGACCGGCTCCACGTAGAACATCTCGTTGGTGCTGCGAAAACCGTTCGCCTCGTAAAGGCGCCGGCCCTCATCGGTCGAGTGGAGCGCGACCACGCGGATGTGGCGGCGCCGAGCCTCGGCCAGAGTCAGATCGATGAGGTTGCTGGCCAGGCGGCGGCGGCGATATTCGGGCTCAACGTAAACGTTGAGCAGATAGCCGCGCTGCGTGGAGCGCGGATCGAGCGGGTGGGGCGGCCAGTCCAGCAGCAGCAGGCCGGCTCCGGCGACGGGCTTGCCGTCGTCCTCGGTGATCCAGCCCAGATAGCGCTCCGCGGCGATTTCCCTGGCGACCCACGGCTCATGCGCGTCGGTCATGACGTCCAGCACCTGGTTGTCGGCGCGTCCTGCATCCACGAACATGCGGCGGCGATGCCGCGTGATGAGCGCCGCATCGGAAGGATTAGCCAGCCTGGTCTTCAGCATGATGAGCAGTATAGAGCGAAACCCGCGATGAAGACGTAGCATGAAGGCGTGACATCGGCGCCCCATGTTGACCGGACTCTGCTGCGCGCGGGGATGCGCGTCGCCGTCGCGGTGTCAGGCGGCGCGGATTCGGTGGGATTGCTGCGCGCGCTCGCCACGGCAGCGTCCGAAATCGGACTCGTCCTCTCGGTGGCGCATCTGCACCACGGCATTCGCGGCGCGGAAGCAGACGATGACGAACGCTTCGTGTCGGAGCTGGCCGAGCGTTTGAAGCTTCCACTGCTTGGCTGCCGCGTCGACGCGCCGGCCGCCGCAAAGGCGGACAGGAAGACGCTGGAGGAAGCGGCGCGGCATCTGCGTTACGCGTGGTTTCGCGAGTTGCTGGCGCAGGGACGGGCCGATGCGGTAGCAACGGCGCACACGCTGGACGACCAGGCAGAGACAGTGTTGCACCGGCTGATCCGCGGCGCGTGGACCGAAGGCCTGAGCGGCATTCATCCCCTGGTCGCATGCCCCGGCGGAGCAATTCTTCGTCCCTTCCTGCACACGCGGCGCGCGGAGGTCGTCGCGTGGCTGCGGGAGATCGAGCAGCCGTGGCGCGAGGACGCCTCGAACCGGGACCCGGCGTTCACGCGGAGCCGTATCCGGCATGAGCTGTTGCCGCAACTGGCAGCCTTCAATCCGCGGATCGCGGAGCAAATGGCGCGCCTGGCGGCGATTGCGCGCGACGAAGAGAGCTGGTGGAACGCGGAGCTGGCTCGCCTTCTCCCGCAGTTGCTGTTGCCGGGGCGGCCGGTGCGCGGCGGCGGACGCGCGGTTTCCACCCAGCCTGGCGAAGGCAGCGTGGGTCTGGAACTGGCGCGGCTCCGCGCGCTCGCCTCGGCAATGCGGCGGCGCGTCCTGCGCGCGGCCGCGCTGCAGCTGGGCTGCCCGCTGAATTTCGAGCAGACGGAGCGGCTGATGGCGATGTGTGAGCCGGAAGGCAGCCGGCGACAGCAGCTCACTGCGGAGGTGCGCGCCGAGCGCAGCGCCCGCGAGCTGCGGCTGGTGCGCGAAGAAGCACGCGGTGCCGCTGAAACTTCAGGGAGAGCCGCTCTTTCGGATTAAAGCTGGCGAACAATCCGGAGAGCGGCTAGCTTCCGAGCCGGCAGACCTTCACAGCGGAATTGCTGTACGGACAGTCAAACCGAGTGATCGCGGATTGCCGCAGAATCATCCACGTCACGTGCAGCGGAACCAGTCTTCGGACTCGTTCGGCATCGCTGATGCTGCTCAGGTTCCTGGCGGCTGTGCTCTCGGCCAGCCATTTCTCCGCCAGTTGGGGAAAAACCGCCGCCGCTCCGCCGTCTTTGGACAGGTCCGCGATCGAGGCGCGTTGTGCGATGGCCCGGAATCCCTCCGTGTCTTCGCCCGGAGCATCGATGTAATTGGCATCCAGCGCGAACAGTGCGTTTCCCGGCGTATTCGCTCGCACCCAGCGGAACGCCTGAACCCAGGCATTCCCCGGCTGCCGCCAGGGAAGCTCCACATGGTCGGCAGAGGGGTAGGCAAGAAACTGGACCGCTGACATCCCCGCGGCAACGACGCCGAAGATCAGCAGCCACCGCCAGCGCTTTTCACGGAGAACCTGTTGCTCGATGACGGCCCCGAG
>JASHRH010000220.1 GCA_030037475.1 Acidobacteriaceae bacterium | reverse complement strand
AAGCCCGTCGCGCCCGAACATCCCGCACTGGTGGCGAAAAGCGCCGCGCCGGCGGTGCCGATCCTGGCGCAACTGGATTCCGCGGAGATTGCGCGCGTGAGCAGCGTGACGGAAGAGCCGGGCACGCAGGAACTGGAAGTGCGCTTCGACCGCGTGGTGCCGGAGACGGTGTTCGGGACGGTCGATGATCCGGAGATTCGGCGACTGCTGGTGGCGGCGGCGAAGGACCGCGCCAATCCGCGCGCGCATGAGAACTCGGTGGACGTGCTGGCGCAGGAGTGCCGTGCGGGGCGTGAGTGCTCGAACGCCCCGGTGCGCAACGTGCTGATGGTGGCTCTGCGTTACGACCGCAGCGCGGCTGTCCGGCAGAAGGCGCTGGAAGGTTTGCAGCCATACATCGGCGAGGATATGCAGGTGCGGGACGCAGTGCTGGAAGCGCTGCTGAACGATCCCGATCCGGGAATCCGGACCGAGGCCATCGGGCTGCTGACTCCTGTCGAGGCGGATTCCAGCGTGCGCGAAGTTCTGCAAACGGTGGCGAATCAGGACGACAATCCATATATCCGCACGGTTTCGCGGGAGTTCCTGGAGCAGGTATCGCAGCAGATTCAGTAGCCGCTGCCGCACGGCGGTCCTGCGAAAGTGCGGCAGTGGCGTTCACGGAAGCATGTCTCGTACGTCAGACAGTTGGGGCAGTTCGAGGCGAAGTTTGATGAGTTTTGTTCCGAGGCCTTTTCTGAATTTCCTTTCCGCGCTGGTGCTGGCCGGGTGCCTGCTACCGGCGGCCGGCCTGTTTGCCCAGATCACGCCGACTGCGCCTGACAGCCCCGTTCTGGACGGAGCCGGCCAGCATCTGCAGTTTCCCGGCGAGGAAGACGCGCTGGTGAACCACGCGAGCCAGGGCTATCTGGGCGTGGGCACGCGCGACATCGACACGCAGGAAGCAACTGCGCTGAAACTGAAGGACGCGCGGGGGGCGGAGATCATCGCCGTCGATCATGATGCCCCGGCAGCCAAGGCCGGACTGCGGATCTACGACGTCATTCTGTCGGTGGACGGGCAGACCGTCACAGGCGAGGCGCAACTGCGCCGCATCCTGCGGGAGATACCGCCGGGGCGAAAGATCACGCTGGCGATCAGCCGCGACGGCCAGCAGCAGATGCTCGCGGTGAAGCTGGCAGACCGCTCGACACTGGAAGACAAAGCATGGTCGCAGCACATTCCGGTGCCCGCGCCGGAGGACAGCGATGAGTACAGGCTGCCGGCGACGGGCTCGGGCTTCGGCAACAGCTTCCTGTCCGGTGCCGTGGCAAACCCTTTGTATACGGGACTGCAGCTGGACGCGATGGGATGGCAACTGGCACGATTTTTCGGCGTGCACAGCGGACACGGGCTGCTGGTGCGACGCGTGGACGATGACAGCCCCGGCGCAATGGCGGGGCTGCGCGCGGGCGACGTGATCGTGCGGGTGAACGGCAAGACCATTACCACGACGGGGCAGTGGGAACATGCGCTGCGGTCGAACGAGGGCAAGCCGGTAGCTCTGACCGTGATGCGCGATCACCGCGTGCAGGCCATGAAGATCAGCGCCGGGCCGCTGCACCCCACCAGCGAGCTGGACTGGCCGGAATGCGAAACCGAGTGGGTAATGGAGCAGATGGCGGCCGGCGTTCCGCCAGCGGAACTGGCTCGAGAGCTGAGCGCGGCCATGGAGCAGGAAAGGGATCAGGCGCTGGCACAGATGGAAGCGATGCAGCGACGGATCGAGTCCCTGCAGGGGATGGAGCTGGAGTAGCGCGCTTCGTGGCAATTCCCTGCCCCGCCAGCCCGATTCATTCGACACCCGTTCGCGGCCTCGCTCACGCCGTTGGATTCGCGGCCGTCGCGCCGCTCTTGCCCGTATGTTTCAATAAAAGAAGACCATGTCCGCGGCCCGCAAATTAACTGTCGTCCGGCGCCTGAAGGCAGCTTCGCGCAAGGTACGCGAGCTGGCGCTGATCGGCCATGCGCTTACCTCCACGCGCCACGCCGTGATGGCGCAGATCGTGCCCATGCGCCGCTGCAACCTGGCGTGCGCGTACTGCAACGAGTACGACGACCACTCCGATCCGGTGCCGCTGGACGAGATGCTGCGGCGGATCGACCACCTGGCGCGGCTGGGAACGAGCATTATCACCATCTCGGGCGGCGAACCGCTGCTGCACCCGGAACTGGACGCGATCATTGCGCGCATCCGGCATCACGGACGCATGGCGGGGATGATCACGAATGGATATCTGCTGGTGCCGGAGCGCATCCAGCGGCTGAATCGCGCCGGGCTCGACCACCTGCAGATCTCGATCGACAACGTGCAGCCGGATGAGATCTCGAAGAAGAGCCTGAAGGTACTGGACAAGAAGCTGCAGTTCCTGGCGGAATACGCCGACTTCCACGTGAACATCAACTCCGTGGTGGGCGGCGGGATCAAAAACCCGCAGGATGCACTGACGATTGGACGGTGCGCGGTTGGGCTGGGGTTCACGTCGACGATCGGGATCATCCACGATGGCGATGGGCAACTGAAGCCGCTGGGCACCGAAGAGCGTTCTGTATGGACCGAAATGCGCTCCTGGAAAAAGAAGAATTACTCGCGGTTCAACCAGTTTCAGGAGAAGATCGCCAACGGGCAGCCAAACGAGTGGCGCTGCCGCGCCGGCTCGCGGTTCCTGTACATCTGCGAGAACGGCCTGGTGCATTACTGCTCGCAGCAGCGCGGGTATCCGGGGGTGCCGCTGGCCGAGTACACGAAAACCGACCTGCGGCGGGAGTTCCTGACCGAGAAGAGCTGCGCGCCGAACTGCACGGTAAGCTGCGTGCACCAGATCAGCTACATCGACCACTGGCGCGCGCCGCAAACCTCGACGACGACGCCGGGCAGCGCCGAGGGGCTGGTGAAGATTCGGCTGTAAGGCCGGGACTTATGCCAGACCAGCCGCCTCCAGAAACTGCCGGGCGGTAAGGATGGATATCCCGTTGTACTCACCAGGCCGCAGCAGGTGACGATCACCGCTGACGATCACATCGGCCTTCCCTGCGACGGCACATTCCAGAATTCTGTTGTCGTCAGGATCTTCCGGAACGGCATCGAGAACGATATCCGGGAGGACTAAATCCACTGGGTGTTCGAGCCGGCGGCGGATGGCCGTCGTGTCCTCGACGGTCACGCGAAATCTGAGGCGTAGTTTCTCGTCGAGTTCATCCAGCAGCGCCGGTGAGACAACCAACTGCACGAGCCGCGCCAAGCCCAGATCGATGATTGTCGCCGGTAATCCCCCGAACATGAGCGCAGAAATGCAGATATGGGTATCCGCCACCACGCGGATCACGAGGCCCTGCGCTTCTCCTGACGGAACTCGTCGGAGAGGCGTTCGACGTCCGCCTCACTCGCGACGCCGAGCGCGCGTCCGGCATTGCGGATCCGGCGCAGCAGCGACTGCCATTCCGGGTCGGCCAGCGTGCCTGCCGAGAGATACCGCCGCAGCGCTTCGCGGAAGAGCTCACTCATTGTGCGGTGCTCGGCGCGCGCCACTGCCTGCACCTTCTCCAGGAGTTCGGGCGGCAATGTGATCGAGACGGTCTTCGCAGTACGCATGCTTGTCAGTATAAAACAATGTCAAACAGGATTGTGCTGTCACATGGGTTTGCTACGGGTTTGCTGTGCGGAAGCGCAGCCATGGCAAGATGCGGGTGTGCGATAAAGAAAGCAGAACCAGCAGGGAGGTTCGGCGCAAATGGCGATTTCAGTCATACGGCTGGGGACGCCGCGAAAATCCGGCGAGGGCCTGCGGCTGGGCACGGTGCGGCGTCCGCCGCGCGGAGTGCCGAAGAGCGAATTTGCGAAGCGGGATTTCTACGATTTGTGGGTGCCCGATCTGGCGCCCAGCCAGGAGCTGGTCTCGGAGATCCTGCACTCCGCGGGCGACGCAAAGGCATGGGGCGTTTTCGAGAAGAGATATCGCGCCGAGATGAAAAAGCCCGAAGCGGCGCGGCTGCTGGATCTGCTGGCGGCGCTGTCGCGGCAGACGAATTTTGCGGTGGGCTGCTACTGCGAGCGGGAGGAGCGGTGCCACCGGTCGATTCTGAGAAAGCTGCTGGCCGAGCGCGGGGCGGAATTCACAGGGAAAACTAGAAGCTGAAGGAGAGGCCGCCTTCGACGCAGCGGGCAGCCTGAGCAAAGTAGAGGGTGCTGCCGTCGCGGGAGAGGAATGGACGATAGCCTTCCGCGAGCAGGTTGCGGACGTCGACCAGCGCGTCAACGCCGCTGGGCATCACGTGGCCAATGCGGATGGGCTGCCGGAGAAACAGGCTGAGATAAGGATCCTGGACGCTGTCGGAGAAGGCGTCCACCGGCGTCACGGTGCGCGCGTCCTGCCAGCGGTAGGAAGCGCGCCATTCGGTGCCTGCATGCGCCAGCTTGCCGTGCACGGCCGCGCTGTACATGGGAACCTCGGCGGTGCGCATCGCGTCCAGCACCTGAGCGACGGTTTCCGAGCCGGGCGCGGACCCGTTCATGTTCAGCGCCTCACCCACGGCCACGTCGAAGCTGACCCACGCGCTGCCGGTCATCTGCTCCGCGAGTTCCCCCATCATGCCGTCGCCGTTCAGGCTCTCACCCGCCGCGCGCAGGAGTCCGCTGGACGGGTCGAAGAGCAGGTCGCCGCTGTTCCAGTCCGTCTGCGAAATCGTGCCGCCGCCACTGACGATGGGGTGATCGACGCGCTCACGCCAGGCGGTTACTTTCATGCGCAGATTGCCCCGGGAGCGTTCCACATCCAGTTCCTGGCGGAGGCCCTCTTCCAGCTCCGGGGCGCCATTACGCTCCGCGAGAGAAGGCTCGACGGTGGCCTGGCGGTCGAGATCGTCGACCGTCTGAATGCCGGGCGCGGTGGAAACGCGGTAGGCAATCAGCGTCTCGCCGTGGCGCATCGAGACCTCAGCGAAGGGGTGGTTGGCGAGCAGCGTTCCGCCCAAATGGACGATCTCGGCTGAATCGCCAGCTTCTGCCTGCACCATTCCGAAGCTCATGGTTTCGCCGCTGCGCATCTCCGCGGCCTGGAGCCCCTGGTCGCGCGGACCACCGGAGATATCCGGGCGGTCTTCGACAGCGCTGACGGTGCGGAAGGTGCGACCCATAGCCAGCCGCTGCTCATAGCCGGCCACGGCGTTGAGGGCCGGGGTGACGCCCGGGCCGAGGTCAGCGCGGAGGATCATGGCCCTGGCGTCGTCGGGGGAGCGCTCCATTTCGAAATCGTTGTGGACGCCTCCGTTGCCGAAGCCGGCTTCGCCGCCCCAGACCGTCACCCGCGCCTTCAGCGTGGGCTCCGAGCCGACACCATCGGTGACCACCACGAGCGGGCCGTTCTCAAGCAGGCGCAGGAGCGGGCGGTTGGCGGAGAGGCGCAGCGTCCAGGCCCAGTCGTCTTTGGGCTCGTCGGCCTGGCGGGGCGTCGCGGGGAGCCAGCGGAAAGCTTCGTAGAGCGTGTCGAGGGTGAGGTTGACCACCTGCCGCGATCCGGCAAAGACGCGCAGGTTCTCGCGCATGGTGGGCAGGAAGAAAGCGCCGGACGCCTTGACCTCATAGACTCCGGGGACGATGGGCTGGATGCGATAGCGGCCGCGGTCGTTGGTGTAGACCTGGCGCACGACGGAGAAATCGGGCCGAAGCAGATCCACGACGGCGCCAATCTGGGGGGCGCCGTGGCTGTCGCGCACGACGCCGCTCACGCTCGTTGACTGTGCGTTCGCCTGCGTTCCGGCCACGCACAGCACAACCACCGCAATCAGGACAGGACCGGCGATGGAGCTACTTCGCTTCACTGAGGTCTTGCGCTAACTGGCTCCCTGTGTACTCCCGAACTGGACATCCGGCGGGCGGCTCTCAAGGCCACTCCACCGCCGCCTCCGGGCCCGCCCGGAAGCGAATCCGCTATTGTTCTACCGTGAATGGGGCCGACTCGGCAATCTGCTGGCGGTCCACGCCGTCATCCACGCTGATCTTAACGATATACTTGCCAGGCTCAAGACTGGCAAGAGGGAGAGTTTTCTCCAGTGTCAACTGGTCCGAGGTGGGGCTCAGGCTGGTGGAATCCTCGCTGGTATTGAGGAGCGTCTTCCGGGTCACCGCATCCACAATCTGATAATGGATGACCGCGTCGTTCTTCTTTGTCTTCCTGTCCAGACCGAGGTTGTACACCTGCATCCAGAAATTCAGGTTCTGGCTGCGATGGAAGAGCGGAGCACTGGCAGGACTGAAGCTCACCCGCGGGCGCACATAGGTGTTGCCGATGATGAAGGATCCCTCCCCGATCTCCCGGGCGGGGACATGGGCCATCTGGTCAGCCAGAATCAGCGATGAGGCCGCAAGCTGGTCATCGCGGTACTCCGGCACGTCAACCGCCTGCGCCCACACGCCCACGTGATCAGGATTGTTCTCATCCTTGATGGCGATGTCGATGCGATAGCGGCCGGGACGCAGGGGCAGCGCCTGCCAGTACAGGGAGACGTTATCCAGCGATTTTGACAGCAACTCCGCCGGCTCCTGCACCTGGACAGGGGTCTCAAAGCTCTGGACCACGCGATCGGTAATGGTGGAGACCTGGCCCATGATATCGATATGGGCGGTAGCCACACCGTCCCTGGTGTTGAAGGTCATGTCGCGGTTGCGGATCTGCAGCGTGACCGGCACGAGCACCGTGTCATCGGTGACCTTCACGAAATCCGTGCGCACCTGGAAGGGGAAGAACGGACCGCTGAGGACCTTGTGACTGGTGAGGAAGTTGGCCAGATCCATGTCCTTGAACTGGACCACCGGGGGCGCTTCCAGCTTGGCGTAGAGTTCGAGGCGATCGAATTCCTTCGACTGGCTCGTGGCGGAGTCCGGCCCAGGACCCAGGTCTTCCAGGCCGCCCTTGAAGCGGTCTGCCTTCTTGGCCATGCCCATCTGTTCGTAGAGGGTTTCGCCGCCGCCCGGAACGTGGAGGAGCGCGTCCTTCTTCGAGCGGTCGATGGTCATTTCGTAATCGCCGCACATGCAGGAGTCCACGAACTCGATATCGACGTTCTCGCCGATGCCCTCGAGGTAGCGGTAATGCCAGTCCTCGAAGGGGAAGGTCGAGGTCTCACCGCCGCCTTCCTCGATGGGGCGCTCATACAGGCCACCACTGGGATGGGAGTCGATGCTGTCCGGCTGACCGAACTTGATGTAGATCATCCCGCGGTCAGTCATCCAGCCGGGTTCGCCCGCCGCAAAGTGCTCGTTGGCATAGGCGATGCGGCGGTAATATTCGTCGCGGAAGGTGTTGTCGGGGGAATCGGGATTGGGATTGCGCCGCCGCCAGAACTGCTCGATGAAGGCGTCGCGCTCCTCGTCGTTGGTCAGACTCAGGAAGGCCTTCTTCTCCTCCGGCGTGATGATCCAGCGAACATCCTCGTTCAGCCACTTTTTGTAGGTTTCGCTGAGTTCCTGATGGAGTTCCTTCTGCTGCCTGAACCGCTCCTTGTCGGAAAGCTTGCGAGTGAGCGGATTCTGGCCCTCCGGGGTCTGCTGGGAATTCTGCTGGGCCTGCACGACGGCACTTCCGGCGACCGCGAGCATTGCGATGAGAAGGACGGAAAGAAGGGAGGATCGGTGCCTGGACATGCGCGAACTGCTGCTCCTTCGGGCACTTTCAATTTTACGGGGCCGAAGCGGACCTTTCAAGCAATTCATTGCGGGAGTCTGCAGAACTGAAAACCCCACCGTGCCGCGGCTGCCGGCGGGTCCGGCGCCTGCCATGACAGGCGTCTCCGGCGTTGTTAAAACACGTTATCGCGCCAATGGTCCCCGCGCTGCATCTGCCCCCTTTGGGTCAGACGCAGCGAACAGCGACCTGTTATCATACGAGGAAATCTTCTCCGGCAAGTTACCGGCCTCGGCGGTCGACGTCCAAGGCTCAGGGGGAACTGGAGCGCTGCCCCGGGGCTGGTGTGTCCTGCAAACGGGCGCCGGTTCGGATCAAAATCTGAGGGAACCGTCGCCGCCGAATTTGCGTAGCCTATCGCGAGGAAAACTGCCTTGAAAAAAATCCTGCTCATCGTGGGCGCGGTCGTGGTTGTGGCCGGCATCGTTATCGGGACTGTGGTGCGCGCGCAGGCCGGCTATACCAAATGCCTGATCGGCACGGTGTCGCGCCAGGACCTGGTTTCCGTGGTCAGCGCCACAGGACAAGTTCAGCCCAAGACGTACGTGAACGTTGGCGCGAACGCGATGGGCCGGATCACCAGTCTCTACGCCAAAGAGGGCGACAAGGTCCACAAGGGCGAAATCCTCGCGACCGTTGAGAACACGCAACAGCAAGCCAACATCGTTGGGCAGGAAGCCTCGATCGCCGCCGCAAGGACGGACATCAATTCGTACCTGGCGGCAGAGACCTCCGCGCAGGCGAACGTGGAGCACGCGGAGGCCGATCTGGTGCAGAAGAAACTGGCCTACCAGCGCGCGGTGGCGCTGTACAAGGACCAGGTAATGTCGCAGCAGGACTACGACACGGCGGTAGCCAACTATCAGCTGGACGTGGCCAGCCTGGCGCAGGCGAAGGATCAACTGGCGCAGGCAATCGCGCAGACGGCCTCGGCGCGCGCGAAGCTCAAGACCCAGAATGCCACGCTGGTGTACGACAAGGACGTCTACAACCAGACCATCTCTATCGCTCCATTCGACGGCGTCGTGACCAATGAGCCGGTCCGCCAGGGCGAGATGGTCGTGCCCGGCATTCAGAACACCGAGGGTTCCACGATCATGACCCTCGCCGATATGTCGGTAGTCACTGCCGAAGTGAAGGTGGACGAGACGGACATCGTGAACGTGCAGAATGGACAGGAAGCGGAGGTCACGGTGGACGCCATTCCTGGCAAGACCTTCAGGGGACACGTCACCGAAGTCGGCGACCAGGCGCTGCTGCGCTCCACCGGGCAATCGACCAGCGAGACCACCAGCGGCGTGGAAGAAGCCAAGGACTTCAAGGTGGTGGTAACGCTGGACCATCCTACCGATGAGCTGCGCCCGGGCCTTTCCTGCGAGGCGAAAATCATTACCGCCAGCAAGAAGGACATCGTCGCGATTCCCATCGAGGCTCTGGTGATGCGCGATCCGAAGACCCTGAAGGAAAACAGCAGCCATCTGCAGACGGTCTCCGCCGCGACGAACACGAATGCCGGCAATCCGCTGGCACCGTCGCCCCTAGTGCAGGGCGTTTTTGCGGTGCGCAGGGAGAAGGGCAAGGATCGCGCGCACTTCGTGAAGGTCACCACCGGCGTCACGGGAGCCACGACCATTCAGGTGCTCAGCGGGCTCAGGCCCGGCGACCGCATCGTGACCGGGACGTATCGCGTGCTGCGGGATATGAAGGAGGGCGCACTGGTGAAGGAAGACACGACGCTGGCGACGCCACAGAACGAGAATTCCTCATCCTCGTCCTCGAATTCTTCATCCTCATAAACAGGGATCCGCCGGAGGCGAGATTCCGGCAGGCCGCACAGTACACTGGCAGCACGACAGGAGCCGGCATGGCGTCACAGACAACTACGGAAACGCAAGTGGGCGCCGCGGGCGTCGCGCCGGCCGACATGATCGTGGTCGAGGATCTGTGGAAGACCTACGACATGGGCTCCGAGCAGCAGGTACAGGCGCTGCAGGGGATTTCGCTGCGGATCGGGCGCGGCGAATACGTGGCCATCATGGGACCGTCGGGCTCCGGGAAATCGACGCTGATGAATCTGATCGGCTGCCTGGACACGCCATCGAAGGGGAAATACTGGCTGAATGGCCATCTGGTCAGCGATCTGAACGATGACGAGCTGGCCCGCATCCGCAACAAGGAAATCGGCTTCGTTTTCCAGACATTTAACCTGCTGGCCCGCGCCACGGCGCTGCATAACGTGGAGCTGCCGCTGATTTACAACGGCACGCCCGCAGAGGAGCGCGATCAGCGCGCCAGGGCTTCGCTGGAAGCAGTGGGGCTGAACGAGCGCATGCTCCACAAGCCCAACGAGCTCTCCGGGGGCCAGCGGCAGCGCGTGGCGATTGCCCGCGCCCTCGTCAACCATCCGTCCATCATCCTGGCGGACGAGCCAACTGGCAATCTCGACTCGAAGACCGGCGTGGAGATCATGGCATTGTTCGACGACCTGCACCACCATGGCAACACCATCGTGCTGGTAACACACGAGGCCGATATCGCCGAGTACGCGCACCGGGTGGTGCATATCCGCGACGGCAAGATCTTCTCCGACGAGCCTTCCTCGCGCAGGCAGCAGTCCTGAACGGCTCCGAGATCTTCTGAAAGGAAAGGGCAGGCTTCGCGGCCTGCCCTTTTTGCGTGCGGGTCGGCAACGACCGCGGTCAAGCCTGCGAATGCGGCTTCTCAGGAGCCTTCGGGTGCGACTCCGGATGCGGCGCAGGGCGGCTCTCCGCATGCGGCTTCGCGGCGGGACGGCTTTGCGGCCTCGATTCCGTACGCGGAGCAGGACGGCTCTGCGGTCTCGATTGCGGATGCGGTTGGGGCGCCGGCCTGCTCTGCTGGCGCGGCTGGGTTCTCGCCTGAGGCCGTGAGGGAGCAGGGCGAACCGGCGGCGCGGGACGCTGTGTGTGCGCCGCAGACCGATGGCTGTTCCCAGCATTGGGCCGGGCATTCGCCGGGTGTCCGTTGGGCTGCGCGTTCCGCGCTGGTCGCTGCTGATTGTTGGCCGGCGCGCCGCTGACGCGGGCCATGGCAGCATGCTGCGGCTTTCCGTGATTCGCTTTGTACTGATACTGAGGGTTGCGGGAGGCCGTGTCGCGGTGTTGAACCTGCTGCGCGGTAGGCTGGTAGTGCTGCGCGTGCATGGCACGTTGTTCCTGCGGCGTCGGGCGAGCCGGAATCCCGCCCTGGCCATTGAAGCTGGCATGGCTGTGATACGGTGCGTGCCACGTCACGGGAGCGCGATAAGTATCGTGGAAGCCGTGACCCACGTGCCAGACCGTAACGTTGTAGCGGAAGACGCTCCCCTGCCACATGCCGCCGTAGAAACCCTCGCCGGGATAGCCGAAGCCGTAATCGACGCCGCCGTAGAAGCCGACCTCAGGCGCCCAGTAACCTTCGTTCCACATGTAGTTGCCATCTTCGAAGGCCCAGTATCCGGGGGTCCAGAACAGGCCGGGCTGAGGCGGCATGACCCAGACGCCTGGCACCCAGTAATAGCCGTCCGAGCCCCAGGCCCAGTAACCAGGCTCCCAAAGGTAGCCCTCGTTCGGGCAGGGCGGCTGGCTGTACGCCGGCAACATGGGCGGCGCGGTGGTGATGGAAACGGAAACGCCGATCTGCGCCGGGGAGGAGGCTGGCAGCAGACCCACGAGAAGGACGGGCAGCAGCAGAAAAACGGTTCTGAAGAGGGCTCTCATTCGACGCTCCGTGATGGATTTACCCGATTGAAATTTGTGGCGCGATGTGGTGTTTCCAGTCGCACACGATCAGGTACGATGCCGTTGCACGGTTTGCGGATAGCAATCCCTGATCCTTTATTTTGTTTGGTTCAGGGCATCCCGCTGGGCCGGCTTGCCCAAAAGGGAACCCCGCGCTCATGCTCCGGCCTTTGCCTTTCATTTCCTCGCCCGGTTTGCCGATAAGAGCAGCATCCGGGAGTGGAACAGAGCCGTGTATCCCGCGCAGACAGGCAGAGAAGATGAGGTGCGGCAGGGGGCAAGGTGGGGTGGAAGCTCTGCCGTGGCGGAAATGGAGACGCTTCCCGAGGAAGCGCTGCGTCCGGAAACGCTGGATCCGGAAGCGTGGATGCTGGGGGCCATGGCGGGACGCAGCCTGGTCATGCAGCACCTGTTTTCGCGGATGAAGTCGACGGCACCGCATTTCCGGCTGGCGACGGTGGAGGGAGAACCGGGAACGGGGAAACTTCTG
>JASHRH010000219.1 GCA_030037475.1 Acidobacteriaceae bacterium | reverse complement strand
TTCCACTCCCGGCAGCCGGCTCACCTGCTCCGTCAACTCCCGATAGAACGCCAGCTTTGCCGGGTTCCCCATTCCACCCACCGGATGCGCCCCGAACGCCAGCACCTGATCCGCGTCGAATCCCAGGTTCACACCCTGATAATTGCGCAACGTCCGCACCAGCAGCCCCGCCCCAAACAGCAGCGCCACGCAAAGCGCCATCTGTCCCGCGATCAGCGCTTTTCCGGTTAGCGCGCGGCTCCGGCTCTCCGTCGTCTGCGTCCCGCCCGACTTCAGAGCCAGCGTCACCGGCGCGTTCGCAGCGGCCCGCAACGGAGCCAGCCCGAACGCCACGGCCACCGCCGCCGCAACCACCAGCGTGAACAACAGCACCCTGCCATCGGGTTCCAGGCTCACCTGGATTTGCGCCCAGTTCGCCAGCACGTTTGTCGCTTCCACGGCGAAGAACCACCCCAGAGCCGCTCCCGTCCCCACCAGCAACGCGCTCTCCGCCAGCAGTTGCCGGAACAGCGTCGATCGCCGAACGCCCAGCGCCAGGCGCACGGCAAACTCTCGCTCCCGCGACGCGTTCCGCGCCGCCGTCAGCATCGCGATGTTGACGCACGCGATCAGCAGCACCAGCGCCACCATCCCCATCAGCACCCGCAGCGGCGTTTGGTACTGATCGCTGCCCAGACCCAGTCCACGCGCCGGAACCATGGTCAGATTCAATGGCGGCTGCTGTCCCTTCACATCCTTCCCCACCGTCTCCAGCGCCGCGCGCCTGAAGAGTGGGTCCATCGCCGCCAACGCCTGTGCCTGTTTCACTCCCGGCCGCAGGCGCGCGATCAGCATCATCGCCCACCAGTTCGGGCTGCCGTACAGCGTACTCATCGTGGCCGGCGCACCCCAGGCATTCAGCTCCGGGCGTGTCTGCAGCGGCACCCACACGCTCGTCGACAGCCCGCCCGGCTCAACACCGTAGAAATGCGGCCCCGTCACGCCCACAATCGTCAACGGCACGCCATTCACATACAGCGGCTTACCAAGCACCTCTGGATCTCGATTGAACCGCCGCGTCCAGTACTCATAACTCAGCACCGCGATTTGCGTATGATTCTGCTCGTCGGCCTCGGTGAACCCGCGCCCTGCCGCCATCCGCACGCCGAGCGCGGAAAAGAAATTCCCGCTCACCTCATCGGCTTCCACGTCTTCCGGAGTATTCCCAAACCGCACCGCCGCCTTGTCGAACGCCAGCGGCACATAAGCAATCAGGTCCGAAAATACGCTCTTATCCGCCCTCAGCCGGCTGTAGACGTTCATTCCGTAATCCCAAGGCCGGTTCCCTGTATTGCCCACACCGTTCGGCGTGTTCTCGTGCGTCAGATAAAACAGTTGCTGCGGATCCCGCACCGGCAGCGTGCGCAGCAGCACCGCGTTCATCGTGCTGAAGATCGCCGTGTTCGCCCCAATCCCCAATGCCAGCGTCAGCACCGCCGTCACCGCGAACCCCGGCGACTTTCTCAACTGCCTCCACGCGTACCTGAGATCACCCAGCATGCTTTCGCCTCCGCTAACTCGCTAACCTGCCGACCGACTTTTAGCTGACCGCTTCTCAGCTACTCCGTTCTCAGCGCTTCCATGGGTTCCACCTGCGCCGCCCGTCGCGCCGGCAGCGCCGCCGCCATCACGGCCACCAGCAGGACCACCATCGTGACCGGCACATACACCGCCGGGCTCATCGTCGATACGCCAAAGAGCTGGCTCTTCAGCGCGCGCGTCGCCAAAAGCGCCACCGGCAACGCCACGACGATGCTGATGCCCGCCAGCTTCAGCACGTCCCGCAACACCAGCGCCATCACGCCTCGGCGGTCGGCTCCCAGCGCCATGCGCACGCCGATCTCCCGCGTCCGCTGCGCCGTGGCGTAGGCCAGCACGCCATACAGACCCACCGCCGCCAGCAGCATGGCCAGCGCGCCAAAGCACACCGCCAGCAGCGCCACCATGCGCTCGTCGCTGATGTTCTGGTTGATTTGCTCCTTCATGGTCGACAGATTATCCAGCGCCAATTTCGCGTCCACACCGCGCACCGCCTGGCGGATCAGCCCCATCGCCGCCGTCGGAGCGCTCCACGTCCGCACGTAATACTGCATCTCCGGCAGATCGCTGTCCTGCGCTGCCGGCAAGTACAGCGTCGTCTGCACCTGCCCATTCACCTTGCGGTGGATGTAATTGCCTGCCACGCCGACGATGCGGATGTTGTAATTCGTGTCGTGCGTGGACCCATTGGCGATCATGTGTCCAATGGCCTTCTCCGGGCTACCAAAGAAGTGGTCCGCCAACATCGCGTTCACAATCGCAACTTTCGCGCTGCTCGCATCGTCCTGCGCGGTAAAATCGCGCCCCGCCAGCAGCGGCACCTTCAGGGTGGCAAAGTAATCGGGTGTAATATCTGGGTGCTCGACGTGCATCTCTTCCTGGTTGCGCGGAATGTAGCCCTCGATGGTGATATTGCCGCCGCTGCCGTCACTCACCAGTTCCGGATCGCTGGTTGCCCCGGCATTCACCACGCCCGGCAGTGCGCGCAGCCGCTCCACAATCGTGCGGTCCAGCACTTCGGCCTGCACCTCGCTGTATCCTGCCAGCGCCGGATCGACCCCGAACGTAACCAGGTGATCCGTCGCAAAGCCCACATTTACATCGCGCAAATTCCGCAGCGTCTCCACAAACAGCCCTGCGCACACCAGCAGCAGCAGGCTCAGCCCGACCTGCACGCCCACAATCGCCCGCCGGAATCCCAGCCGCCCGCCCACACTGCCAGCGCCCTGCTGCTTCAGCTCGCCCACCAGATTCGGTTTCCAAAGCTGAATGGCCGGAGCCACCGTGAACAGCAGGCTCACCCCCAGCGCCATCACGAAGCCGAATGCGAGCAGCATTCCGTCCAGATGCGTCGAGTACGGCGTTTCGCCCTGGCCCGCCGACAACCAGCCCGCCAGCAACCGGATCGCTGCCGGAGCCACGGCCAGCCCTGCCGCTCCGCCCAGGATTCCCAACAACAATCCCTCCGCCAGCAATTGACGGGTCACCCGCTCGCGCCGCGCACCCAGCGCATAGCGCATCGCGATCTCTCGCGCGCGCCCCGCCGCCCGCACCAGCACCAGGCTCGCCACGTTCACCGCGGCCATCAGCAATACCAAGAACGCCATCGCCATCGTCACCAGCAGCGGATCGCGCAAATTGTTCCTCGAATACGAGAAGCCTCGCGCCCCGTTCAGCACGTGCAGCCGGCTGTTCGTCACAAATCCAGCGACAAATTGCGTCGACGCTTTGCCCAGGCCCATCAGCGGGACTTCCGCTGTCCGCAGCGCGTGCCATAACGGAGCCAGTCCCACCTGCGCCTGCGCCTGGGTCACACCCGGCTTTAACCGGCCCAGAATGTTCAGCCACCGCGAACTGTGGTCGTTCAGCTCGTCCCATTCCGGCGTCAGCACCGGCTTCATCGTCATCGGCACCCAAAGATCCGCCGGCGAGCCCCAGATCGCGCTCTGGAACCCCGGCGCTGCGACGCCCAGAATCTGAAACGGGTGCCCGTTGATGTCCAGCGTCTTCCCCACCACGTGCGGATCCTCGCCCAAATGCGTCCGCCAGTAATCGAAGCTCAGCACCGCCACCGGATCGCCGTTCTCCACGCGATCATCCGCCGGGGTCAGCAGCCCGCCCACCGCAGGCCTCACGCCCAGCACGTCGAAGTAATTCCCGCTCACCAGCTCGGCATTCACCAGCGAAGACTGGTTCTGCCACGTCACTCCGGCCTGCGTCTGGAACATCGCGATCAGCCCGGAGAACACCTGGTTCTTATCGCGGAGCCACTGGTACATCGGCCAAGAGAAATACGCTTCCCTATCACCGCCCTCCTCCGACGTGTGCCCGTTCCACACGTTGTACGGTGTCGCTTCCAGCAGCACCAGTTGCTGCGGGTTGCGCACCGGCAGCGAGCGCAGCAGCGCCTGATCCATCAGCGAGAAGATCGCCGTGGTTGCGCCGATCCCCAGCGCCAGCGTCACCACCGCCGTGATCGCAAATCCCGGCGACTTCCTCAGTTGCCGCGCCGCATATCGAAAATCCGCTGTCATCCGCTTCCCTCCGGTTCACCGCTCACTCGCTGACTTGCTCACCGCATCACCCCTGGCTGCCAGCCGCTTCTTCCGTAAACGACACACACTCTCGTCGCTCTATAAGGCATCTCGCCTGCCAAATCTCTCCCACGTCGGCCATTGAAATTCCACAACTTAACTGCCAGACCAGCCGCCACACTGTCCGCAATTGCATTTCTCTGTTCAGAATCGGACAACGCTCGTCCGTATTCGCCCGTGAGCAGACCTTCGGCACAGCCCGTCTTCGCCTCTACACTGAAGAGGCATGTCCACGCCGCCGTCCCAACCCATTCCGGTCTCGAACACGATCCGTACCTCGGAGAAGGACTGGCTCCCGCGTCTTGCCCACGCCTGGCGCGAACGCGCGCAGGTCGATCTCGTCGATGATGCTCAGCTTGGCATCGATCCCTCGACGCAAAGCCTGCTCCAGATGGGACTCACCGCACGTCTCTCCCGCCGCGAATGGACCGCGGTCGCCATCGCCGCCGGCATGACCGTCTTCGGGGCCACTATGATTGTCCTCGCCATCATCGATCCCGACCCCACCAGCAAGCTCGGACTCCTGGTCGGCAGCGGCGCACTCCTTGCGCTCACGGGTGGTTTTCAGGCAATCCATCTGCTCACGCGCCAGCGCCCTCCCAGCATTGTCATCACCGCCAAGGGCATTCACATCGACTGGCATTGACGAAAATTGCGCCCACGAGTGCGTCTGGATCGGCGCGCCTCTTCTTACCCCTGCTTCTTGCCCCGCTTCAGATCGTCCATCAGAATGATGGCTTCGGCGATCTCCTTCAGCGGGCGCCGCTTCTGGCGGCTCTGCTTCTGGAGCGTCAGGTACGCGGTTTCCTCGTCCACGCCCAGTTCGCGCTGCAGGATGCCCTTGGCACGCTCCATTACCTTGCGCGCCTCCAGTTGCTCGGAAAGCTGGAGCTTCTCGAACTCCATCCGCGCCAGTTCCACCTCCGCGCCGACCAGATAGCCGATCATCGTGATCAGCCTGATCTCGCGCTTCGAGTGGTTGTGCGGTTCCCGGTGCTGCACGTTGATGGCGCCCACCAGTTTCCCGCGGCACAAAATCGGCACAGCCAGAAATGCCTCGAAGCGGTCCTCGGGCAGGCTGCCAAACTTCGCAAATCGCGGGTCGGCCCACGCCAGCGCGGCCAGCGCCACCGTCTGCTTGTGCTCCGCCACCCAGCCGGTCACGCCCTGCCCCACATCCATGGCCAGCCGGTCCACCACGTCCTCGTGCGGATTCTTCGAGGCCCGCAGCACCAGCTTGTCCTTGTCCAGCACGTAGAGGAAACACGAGTCGCAGCGCACCGCCGCGGTCACCATCTCGACGATGCGCTGCAGCACCTCATGAAATGGATCGGCTGCCGCCATGCGGCTGCCAATCTCGTGCAGCAGATCAATGTCGCTGGATTCTTCGTGCGCTCCCGCAACTTCAGTCAATGGTCGCCCCCTTAGTAGTTTTTGGGCGCAGCGTCGGCGACGTGGCGACTGCGATGGTATGTGCGCCTTGTTGTGGTTACTGTAAGCGATGCTTCGCGTCGGAACAAGGCAGTCAGGCCGCGCTCATTTCGCGGGTGCGCCAGCTAATCCCGTCCCGCTTGCCTGTCCCTCTCCGCTCTTCGCGGTCAGATACTGCACGATCAGCGAAATTCTCCGGTTCGAGGGGTCCAGCGGATTCTGCGGCAGCCGCAGCTTCTGGTCCGCGTAGCCACGCACTTCCGACACCTGGTTCTGGCGCAGCCCCGAAGCCTGCATCAGCCGCCGCGCCGCATTCGCGCGATCCGCGGAAAGGTCCCAGTTATCGTAGCCGTCGGGATTGGCATACGGCTGCGCGTCGGTGTGCCCCTCGATTGTCACCCGGTTGGGGATTCCACCCAGCTGTCCGGCCAGCATCTTCAGCAGTTCCTCGCCGTTGGGCGTCAGCCTGGCGCTGCCCGTATCGAAAAACGTGCCGTCCTTCGTCTCCAGCAGCTCGATGCGCAGCCCCTCCGGCGTGATCGTGATCTGAATCTGATTCTGCAGAGCCTTCAGGTCGTTCATCTGCCGGATCGCTTCCTCGATCCGCTTCTTCAGCTCGGGAATGTTGTTCTCTGTGACTGGCAGCGTGTCATTGGACCCCGACTGATCCGTCCCCGTGAGCGCCGTTTTACCGCGTGGATCGTTGAAATATCCCGCAACCGCCTGCCGGATCTTCTGGCTCGTATTCATCAACCACAGCACGATGAACAGCGACATCAGTGCGGTCACAAAATCCGCGTACGCCACTTTCCATGCTCCGCCATGCCGCCCACCATGCCCGGACTTCTTCTTCACCACGATGATCGGCTTCGCCTGTTTCATCGTGTCCCCGGAGCCGCCGGCTGCGCCGGCGCGGCTTCCGGCTCTGCATGTTTCCGGCATGCCTCTTCGACTTCACTGAACGACGGCCGCACATGCGCCGGGATCGCTCGCCTTCCCATCTCCACCGCCACCACCGGGGGCTGCCCGCGAATGAATGCCAGCATCAGCACCCGCAGTACGTACAGATACGCGTGCTCCTCCGCGCTGGTCTTTGCCATGTTCTGGCTCACGGGGCCCACCAGCCCGTAGCACAGCAGAATCCCGAGAAATGTCCCCACCAGCGCCGCCGCCACCTTGTGTCCGATCTCCTCCGCCGGTCCGCCCAGCGCCCCCATGGTGATCACCACCCCCAGCACCGCAGCCACAATGCCCAAGCCAGGCAGCGAATCTGCCATCGTCGCCAGCGCCGTCACCGGCTCTTCCGCGCCCTGGTGCTGCACTTCCATGTCCAGGTCCATCATCTGGTCCATATCGAAGGCTTCGACGCCTCCGGTAATCACCATGCGCAGCGTGTCGCATACAAAATCCCGCGCATGATGGTCGTTCACAAACTCCGGGACCGCCTGGAAGAGAGGGCTCTGCTCCGGCTGCTCCACGTCGCTCTCGATCGTCAGCATGCCGCCGCGACGGGCTTTCTGCAGCAGCTCATACATCATCTTCAGCGTGGCCAGATAGCGCTCACGTCCGTATGCGGATTTGCCCGTAAAAACGCTCAGCGCGCCGGTGCCGATCTTTTTCAGAATCCGCAGCGGGTTGGCCACCAGCAGCGTGCCGGCGCCCGCGCCGCCAATGATCAGCAGTTCCGGGAACTGCAGCAGCACAGTGATGTGCCCGCGCTCCATCAGAAAGCCGGTCAGCACCGCCCCGAACACGACGATGATCCCGATGATCGCGTACATTTCCGGCCGCGCAATCCTCCGGACAGAGAAACACCTGTCCTCCTCATCGGCGGTTTCGCATATGGCTTCAATCCATGGGATTCCAGCTCATTTGCTCGTGAATTTTGCAATCTCCGCGTCTGGCCGCAACCAACGCTACACTTTTCCCATGCCCCTCGTTTTCACCACATCCTATATAGAGGATTCCCGCGCTCTCTTCGCCCAGTACAAAAAGCTCGCTGAGCGCGCCGTTGCCCAAGTTTCCGACGAGCAGCTTTTTGCCGCCATCAACCCCGAAGCCAACTCCATCGCCATCGTCATGAAGCACATGGCCGGGAACATGCTCTCCCGCTGGACCGACTTCCTCACCACCGACGGCGAAAAGCCCACACGCCATCGCGATCAGGAATTCGAGAACCCTCCCGCCACGCGTGCCGACCTGCTCAGGCTGTGGGAATCCGCCTGGGCTGCGCTCTTCTCCGCGCTCGAACCGCTCACCGACGCCGACCTCGCCCGCACCGTCACCATCCGCGGCGAAGCGCACTCTGTCCTGCAGGCCATCAATCGCCAAATCGCGCACTACTCCATGCACATCGGCCAGATCGTCCTGCTCGCGAAGCATTTCACCGGCGCAAACTGGCAAACGCTCAGCATCGCCCGCGGTGCCTCCGCTGAATTCAGCCGCAAAGTTGCGGCCGGCGAAGCCAGCCAGCGATAAAACAACTCCCCCCGAATCTGAAGTGGTGGGTCAGTTTGGATTCGTTTTGAAGGCGCACGGCTTCAGACCGGGGATCCCTAACGCGCTTGCGCGTTGGGGTGGCAGCCGTACCGCAAAGACTCCAAATGAAGAGGAATTTCAGCCCCTGAAGAGGTGGAATCGGAATACAACCGCCATAACTCACCGAAGTCATCGTCAGCTATTCCAGTGCCTACAGCGCGCCGGGCCCCAGCCTCTGCACAAGCTGCGCGCGATAAAGGCTCTCGGGCAGAACTCGATGGCCAGGCGACTCCACGATACCCCGGGGTAAATCCGGACCAAGGTCGCGGCGCGGCACGCCGATAATCTTCATCGCAGCCCTTTGCTCATCGCCTGAGGTGCCGATCGACCAGTTCGCCGCGCCCGGCGGGTTCTGGATCACCAGCAACGCCGCGGAGCTGTTCCAGACGACGCCCCACCCCATCGTCCAGCCGTGGCCGCTGCCCAGTTCCCCGCGATTCATCATGTCGATGCCGCCCTGCGGCACCTGCGTGTTGTCCACCAGCAATCCCGTCGCCCACCGCTGATGCGGCTGGATGTGCCCATCCCCGCTGAATTTCGAATCCAGCACCACGTTCGGCCCCTGATTCCGCGCTCCTGTCATCACGTAAAACTCATCGTCGCCAATCGACGCGCAGCGATATACCAGCAACTGCGTACCCGCCAAAAGAAAATCCGCGGGCTTGGCCGAGCTGCTGACCGTCGTCCTGTGGCGGAATCCGACATTTTCGACGGTGATACGCAGCGCATTCTCACCAAGCTCGATGCCCTCAGTCGTGTCATCCACCACAACATTGCGCACCCATCCATCGCGCACTCCGTCAATGTTCATCGCGGCGAACAGCGGCGAGTGGAAATCCACCGAGCGCGGCGGCGCAACGATACGCAAATCCTGCACACCCACCTGCTCGATCCGCCCCCTGACTACCACCTTCCGCACCTCCGCCCCTTCCGGGGGAAGATACCTGCGGTCGTACGAGTCGGTCAGTGGCACATCGAGTTGCAGCACATTTCCCTGCCGCGCAACTACTGTTCGCAGCGCAGTAATGTCGTGGCCGACCCAGATCTCTGCCCGGCCGTCGCGGGAAAGACGATCCATCCCCATGAAGTGCAGCCACGCCGGCGTCGTGAACCGGACAATCCGCACGACGTCGCCGGGCGCAAACGCAGCGGCATCGTCCACCGTGATGGATTGCGCCCCGGAAGGAACATAGTCCTCGACGATATGCGCTGCCGGCCCTGTCGGCTTGATCGTCTCATCGCCTTCGATCGCGATCGCAACATGAGGCTGCCCCGTCATCGTCAGGATCGTGCCTCCTGGAGCGTTCCCGCTTCCCCGCAGCACCACGCCCGACGCGCGAATGGTCACCGTACCGGCGCATGAAAACGTACCCGGCGCGAGCACCACCGCGCCGCGGAAGCCATTCCGCAGCGGGAGCGCCGACACCTGATCGATCGCGTGCTGAATCGCCGCGGTATCGTCGCCGCCCGAAGGCTTCACGATCACCCTGGTGGCTGTCGTCGGCAGCATCACGCCGCCGCCCATGTATCCGGCATAGGAAAAATCCGCGATGCGGTCACCCCGCGGCAGTGTGCGATAGGTCAGGTGACCCGCCGCATCTATCTCAACCCAGGGCTGCCCTGAACGATGCGCCCAGAGTGGTGCCGCAACCAGGAAGAGCAGCAAACTCAGAGCGATTCTGCGGGGCATGCCAGCCATTGTAACGGCGTCGTCGTGAGCCTGAGAGGAGGCCCACCTGCTCGGCCTTCACTCGTGCCGTAACGCCTGCATCGGATCCACTCCTGCCGCCCGCCGTGCCGGAACCCATCCGGCCGCCAGTGCGACGGCAAGCAAGAGCAGCGCAGACCCGGCGAGCGTCACCGGATCCCAGGCCTTCAGCCCGTACAGCATCGACGCGATCACGCGTCCCAGCGCCAGCGCGCCGGCTAAGCCGGCCACCACGCCAACAACCGCCAGCCACGACGCCTCGCCCAGCACCATGCGCTGCACTTGTCCCGGTTCCGCGCCCAGCGACATGCGTATGCCAATTTCGTTTGTCCGCTGTGACACCGAATATGCCATGATCCCGTAAATCCCGATGCAGGCCAGTACCAGCGCCAGCACCCCGAACCCCGCCGTCAGATCGGCGAACATTCGCTCCGTGGTCAGCAACTCGTCGATCTGCTCCTGCTGCGTGCGCACGTCAGTCAGCGGCAGGTTCTGATCGGTGGACCGAAGCGCCTGTCGCAGCGAAGGCGTGATCGCGGCCCGCGCCGTCCGCGTGCGCACAACAAACGTCATGCCCCAGTCGATCTCCGGCGCCTGCCGATAGTCGAGATAAAACACCGGCGGCGGAACTTCTCTCAGGCTGCCGTAGTACGTATCGGCGCACACTCCAACAATCTGATACGTGATCTTGTTGCCCTTCACGTCGCTTGTCCTGAAGCTCTTACCAATCGGGTTCTTATTGGGGAAAAACTCCCGCGCCAGCGCCTGGTTCACCACGGCTACCTTCAGCGAAGTCTCCGTGTCAGCAGGTTCGAAGCCGCGCCCGGCCATGATCGGGATCCGGAACGTTGAAAAATATTCGTCGCCCACGGTCGCATCGTAGGAGGCGTCCTTCGCCGAATTCTGTTTTCCGCCCACCGGCACAAAATCATCATTGCTATAACTACCCGAGAGCGGCGCCACACTGGTTGGCGATACCGACTCGACTCCCGGCACCTGCTGTAGCCGCTCCACAATTTCCCGAAACAGCAGAGCTTGCTTTCTGCCCGTGTATTCGGCCTGCGGAGGTCGAATCTCGAAGAGCACCAGATGCCTCGTATCGAATCCCGGGTTCACATGATCCAGATTGATGAGTGTCCGGAGAAAGACGCCCGCAGCCACCACGAGCAGCGTCGAAAGCGCCACCTGAAATCCCACAATGGCTTTGCCGCCGAACTGCTTTCGTCGCCGGGTCGTCGTCTGCGCCGTGTCTTTCAACGCCGTGCCCACTTCGGTTCGCGTGGCGTTCCATGCTGGAGCCACACCGAACAGCACACCCGTCACCAGCGACACCGCCGCATCGAAGGCGAATACGCTCCAGTCGAACCCTGCCTGAACGACCACCGGTTGTGTGGGACTCGAAAGCATCGCCAGCAGGGCGTGCTGGCCCAACCAGCCCACCAGCAGTCCCGTAACTCCGCCCATCCCCGCCAGCAGAAGGCTTTCGGTCATCACCTGCCGCACAATCCGCCCGCGCCGCGCTCCCAGCGCCAGCCGCACGCTCATCTCTCGCTGCCGCGCAGCCGAGCGCGCCAGCAACAGATTTGCCATATTCGCGCACGCCAACAACAGCACCAGTCCGGTCAGCGCCATCAGGATCCAAACCGGCCGCGACATCGTTCGCCCAACTTCATTCATGCCCCGGCTGCCGTCCGTCAGCACCAACTGCGGCACCGACTCGTCCTTCTTCACCGTCATCGTGGCGTGAACCGCCGCCTCCAGCGCCACATTCAGCGCTGCCTGAGCACGAACCTCATCCGTGCCCGGACGAGCCCGCGCCATGATCTGCATCCACCACACTTTGTCGCTGGTCAGCAGCGAATCAGTGTTGTTGAACGGAAAAACCTGCGGCTGCACGCTGAAGGGCAGAAACAGCTCTGGCGAGCTCTGCGTCCCCTTCGCGCCGGTAAAGCCCGGCGGATTCACGCCGACAATCGTCACATCCACCAGGTTCACCAGCAGAGTCCTGCCAATCACCGAGGGCGAGCGATCAAACCGGCTCGCCCAGTAGCTGTCGCTGATCACCGCGACCGGCGACGCCCCGGCGCGGTCGTCTGCCGGGCCGATCGCGCGGCCGAGCTGCGGCTGCACCTCCATCTGCTGATAGAAGTTGCCCGAAACCAGATCGCCCTGCACCACTTCCGCCTGGCCGCTCACCGTCACATTCACGCGGCCCAGATTCTTAAAGGCGAAAAGGTTATCGAGGAGATGATTCTGCTGACGCAGTAGTTCGTACACCGGATACGAGAACGAAGTGCTGATCACGCCCTGAGGCGTCCGTTCCCAATCGCCCCAGGAGCTGTGCACCGCGCTCCGCCGCCCTGACCGCCATGACAGCAGGCGCAGTTCCCCGGCACGAGGAACATTGAGCCGATCCAACAGCACGTGCCTGGCAATGGAGAACAGCGCCGTGTTCGCCCCAATCCCCAACGCCAGCGAGCCCACCGCGATCAGCGCAAATCCCGGACTCTTTGCCAGCATCCGCAGCGCAAACCACAGATCCCCGCGCACCTCATCCATCCACCGCGTTCCCCATGCCTGCCGGGAGTTTTCCCGCAACGCCGTCAGGCTTCCCAGATCCGCCCTCGCCCGCCGCATCGCCTCCTCGCGCGACATCCCGCTGCGCATCAGGTCCTCGGCATAGCTTTCGATGTGGAAGCGCAGCTCTTCATCCACCTGCGCG
>JASHRH010000218.1 GCA_030037475.1 Acidobacteriaceae bacterium | reverse complement strand
AACCAGGCGACCTGCTACACCAACCGGGATCGCCGACACTGGTGGTCCTCGCCTCCGAGCATTTGGCTCATTCTTTCGTCGGTGGCGGACCTGCTGATCGCCTCGACGCTGGCGATCACGGGAACCGGAATGACGCCTCTGCCGGCATGGATCGTCGCCGCCGCGCTGGGCGCGGCGATCATCTTCATGATGATATTCGATCTGGTGAAGGCGCCGCTGTTCGCCGGTCTCAAGCTCGCCTGACGTCGACGATTGCGACGCCGATGCACCGCAAGGCAGCGCGGACACCGGGCAACGTCCCGGGCGGTGACACTACAGGCCGGCCCTCTATCTTTTTCCTACGCTATCCCCCTCCAACACATCCCCCGCCCCTCATTCCCACTCGATTCTTTCAACGCACCGTAACGTTCTAATTTATAAGCGCAAATTCTTTCTACGCGCCCGAAAGGACCGACTCTGTAATCCGTCAGAAATTTGCGCTCTTGATTTCAAACGCGAATTTTGACGATCCGCAATTAGCTCGGTTTCACAGACTATTGGTATTGATCGGCCGATTTTTGACACACACCGGCCTCCAACGACCATCCGCCTCGGCACGGAAAAACACCGTCAGCGTGATACAAATCCTCGGAACGCTGAGGCAATAGCCCGAGACTTTGTATCACCGAAGGGTTCATATCAGTGGCGTCTCACACGGACCCCGGTTCGGCATAAGCGCGGAAGCGCACGAACGTGAAAGTGGACACCCGCCGGCCGTTAATGTCCTCATCGACATTCCGCATGCTGGTCGCCGCCAGGCAGATGATTCCGCGCGCTTGCAGGCGGCGGACAAGCTCGACCGTGAGGGTGAATTCGCCCTGCACGAGGGCGTGCGACGCTTCCAGCGGGATTTGAGCCATGCATGTCTCCGCAAGAGTCTCGATCGCCTTCTCGTCGGCATCCGGCGGAACCGCGGGAAACGCGATGTCCTCGATGCGTTCGGCGAGCGCGTACGCCGCCTTCGTCTGCGCCTCGTCCCAGTTGGCGTTCGGATGATTCGTGAGGTTGACGAGACAGGAGCGGCGTTGATCTGACACGCCAACGCACGTGGCGTGCTGCGGGCTAGGATTGTCCTCGACAAATGTTTTAACAGCGTTGTCGATGCCACTTATGATTTCTGACGCTAATTTTGGGCTCTTTACATATTGAGCATGCGACATATCGTTGCGTATCGTCTTGATTTCTTTGGTCTCATAATTCGTGTTATTTTTCCCCGCGCGCTTTTCGGCTTTGTCTCGATGATTTTTATTGAAATCACTTGCTCCGGGTCGCAGAGCTTTCTCCGATGCAAATTTGTTGATCCCGCCTTCGCGTATGGTCACGGCAGCTTCGAGATAGCGCCCAACATTCAGGTAAAGATGGGCGAGAGCCGCCACAGCCTTGTGTCCATCCGCGCTCGACAGGTCCTGTCTGTTGCCGGCGAGTGGCTTAGCCATCTTGATCAGTTCATTAAGAACCTCCGCGAGAGGTGGCAGATAGCTGCCAGCATCTGTTCTTGCCGCTTCAACCGCTCTCAATAAGCGTATGGCGGAAGATTGTTCCCCGTCTCGCTCGATCAGCAGGTTGCCCGTCCTCAATGTTTGAAGATCGAGGCTGAAGGCTTTCATTGCCTCGCTCAGTTCATGCAGCGGCATGGATTCAGAGTCCGACCCTCCGGTTAACGCCGCGGTTTCTTCTGCGTGGCCGGCATGCAGGAACATCCGCAAAGCCTGAGCCCAATCAAGCAATACGACGAACTCGGTTAGCTCAAGGATCGCGGCTCCAGCTTCGGGATGGCGCGGATCGTAGGCCCCGTAAAACACGCGGAGTTCAGGCGGGTTATCGTCGACGGCACGCACAAACGTCGCGACGGCCGCCGCGAAGAACGGCTGGGAACGAAATCCGTATGTGATGTCGAGCGTCACTGGGCCATCGCTACCACGTAGCTCGTTCTTGATAACTTCAAACTGTTTCCAAAGATCTCCTTGCGTACTGCCGGAAGGAATGCGCTCGAACCGCGGTGCGGGCTGGCTACTGGCGCGCAGAGCATCTCTCAGACCTTGACCGTGGTCCCTTTCCGCATCCTCCGTGGCAAGAACAACGATTTCCGAAGGCCGCAACAGTTCGACCAGAGCGTGACAAACATAGGGCGTACTTGAGGCTCGACGCCCTGCGAACTCATATTCGACAGCATCGTACTTACCCCGACCGAGAAACGTCACGAGCCGAGCGCACGCCGGTTGCTCCGCCGTACTCATCGCAGTCTCGCCTCCTCCCGTTCGACCTCTTCTTCACCTCCATCGGGAAAGCGAATGAGCAGGTGCCGGTCGCGATCTTCGACTATCCGAACAAGCTCGCCATAGACAATCGCCTCGCGTCCCGACCAGTTCTGCTGCTCGCGGGATACAGGCGTGGATGCAGCCGTTGTTGTGGTGCGGGATTGAATCTCAACCTCTTCACTTTGCGGGTCGATAAACTGCCCATATCCAACAGCGGTCTTCGCACCGGCGCCGAGCGTTTCCAGCGCTTCTTTCAGAAAATCGGCTGCCCTCTTACAGTCCTCTTGATCTTGCTGGTTCGATCGGTTTCGAGGCAGAATGGCAAAGACAAACGTTTGGTCAGGCGCGACCGTGAGGAACGGGATCGGAGTCGGTGAATGCCAGTCGGCCGGGACGGCGTTCTTCCCGCCCTGATACCAGGGGCCGTAATGCGGCGTCATCACGTCGGCATGCAGAGCGACAGGCTCGGTCGGCAACGCGTCAAGGAAAACGACACTGCCGACGCCGAGGCCGGCATCGAGCTTCTGATCGAAGATACGATGAATTTCTTCGCAAGAAAGTCCGTCCCAATCGCGCGCATAGGCGCGGGCGAGCCCCTTGAGGCTGGAGCCGGCGATAAACGGCGTGCCGAGATCGTGGCGCCAGGCAAAGCCGTTCTCCACCGGATGATTGCGCCCAAGTCCGGTGACGAAGCGCCAAGCGGTCGTCCGCCGAAAACTGCAGCCTGCCTGCGCCTTTACGAGGTCTTCGAGGCGCCTGACGGCTTCTGTCATGAGCGCGCCATCGCCGACCTTCTTTTGCGACTTACCGGCGCCGATATTGGCGATCTGCCCGATCCAGTCGCGCTTGCCACTGTCGCCGGCAAAGCCGGTCCAATCGGGTTTCCAGCGATCGCAAAACTTATCGTACCAGAGACCGGCATTTCCAGTAGACGCCAGCGTCACGCGCTCCGCAGCTGAGTACAGCGGCCGCTTGCCGCTTGGCGGCGCGCTCTGATGCGATCCTGACGATGATCGATTCTGGCTTCGGTCGCGCTGGTCTCGACGGTTTGGACGGGACTGATGCTGAGTCGGGCGGGCCATCAATCCTGCCCCGACGACTTGAGGAAAGCATTGGCGAACTTCTTCAGCCAGGTGACGTAGGCGATCGCCTCGGTCTGCGCCCACAGGTAAGCATCCTGGTCGCCCGCGACGATCCGGCCGAGCAACCGCTGTGCGGTGTCCAGCTTTGCCTCCTCCGAAGCCGGCGTAGCGTATCTGGTGTGTGCCTCCTTGCTCAGAAGCCACTCCGATATATGTTTCGCAAGCAGACGATGTGGGTCGCTATCGTTCTTGCCACTCGCGAATTCCGTCGCCAGCGCTTGGCCAAGGCCATTCATCAATATGGCCGCAGGCAATGCGTTGACATAACTGAGATAGTTACCCGGCTTCTCTTTCTGGAGCGCCTTGACTTGGTCAAGCGCATGTTTCGCCCGCTTCTGTTCGAGCGTCTGCGCCGTCATGACGTCGCTCCGTCGACGCGGCGGACAACGAACCAGCCCTGACCCACCGTCGCGTTGCCGCCGGCCTGGAGATAGCGGCGCCCGACGAGATGAGCGGCGATTTTCCCAGCAGCGCCATCGGCCCGCTCGCCCACGACGAAATACATCAGCGTGTCGGGCGGCAGCGCCTCCTCGTACCAGAGGTTCTTGCTCGTCTTGGTCCCTTCGTCGAGGACATTGCGCGCCTGCACCGGCAACGCATATTCCGCGAACCAGGCGAATGCCTTGTCCGCCACGATGGCGAGTTGCCTATCCAGTCGGGCGTGCGCATCGTCATGCGGAATCAGCGCGCCAATCGCCGCGGCCAGTTCCTCGGGAGGTTTGCCTTCCACCGCAAACAGCCTCTCCTCCAGGAAGAGATCGCCGGCGCCCGCCGCCAGCGCTTTGTCGTCGGCCGAAGGCGCGACCTTCGGCAGCGCGCCGCCTTTGCTGGCCCGCTCCCTATCGCGTCGGAATCGCTCGATCAGATAGGGGCAGGTGAGCCAGACATAGGGGCTCGTCAGGCTCCGCACCGGCAGAAGGAGGAGCCGCGCATCGGAGATGAGGAGTGCTCCGGCTCCGGTTACATCTTTGCTGTCACTCTCAGCTTCGACGCTTCCAAATAACTTGTTGCGCTCCTTCTTATCCAGACCGTCTGTTCGGACGGCATCGAGCAGCGCCCCTTTCATGCTCGAACCGGGAATGAAAGGATATTGCGTCACCCGCTCGCGGGCGACCGGCAGATCGATGGCGCCGGCAGATTGCCCCGTTCCCGGATGAATATAGGTCTCGGCCAGAAGGCCGATGATCTCCGTTGTCATGTTTCCTCCCCCGCTGGCGCCCAGCGCCCGATCAGCACGCGGCCGAATCCCCAGCCGGTCGATCGTCCGATGGCGCGGCCATGCCATGACCGCGCCGCTTCCGCCTCTTCGGTCTTTGCCTCAAGAAACCAGACGCTGCCCGCCGGGATCAGCGCCCTCAGCGGCAACGGCCGGCGCGCTGCGCCGTCCCATCCGCCGACCATGATTGCGCGGCCCACGCAGGCAGAGACGATCTCGCCCGGCAGCGCCTCGCCGGTTGATCCTGCAAGACGGTCGCCCGGTCCAGGCCATTTGTCATCGAGATCGGCAGGCGTGACGAGCACGACCGTGTAACGCAGCATGCCGTCTTGGTCAGGTGCTAGATCAGGCGCGTGCGGCAACTGAATCTCATCGTCTCGTTGCTCGATCCAGACGCTTCGGCCTTCGCCGCCGACCGGCGCCAGGCTTCCGTCGAGGGCAACGTCGGACAGGCCCTCAACTTCGACGGCCAGCGTGACATCCTGCGCAAGCCGCGCATGTGCGGAGGCATAGAGCGCGCCCTTTGCTGGCTCACCCTCCTCCGCCTCGAAACGTTTTGTTGTTCGCGTCTGCGTATCCCGCTGAACGCCGATGCGTCGTTCAGCTTGCCATATCTGATCAGCTTTGAAGATTTGCGGCCTCTCAGGTGCCTCCCCGTTCAGTACGCGCTCCGTGCCGTCAAGAGTGAGCCATGTGTGCTCGAAAACTCTCCAACCCTCGACATCCGTTCTGTTCGGCATGGCCGGCAGTCGCACACTTTTTTCCGGATCTGGGAGATCACACTCTATTTTCTCGCCTGGCGCGAGCCGGCCGATGATATGTTCGCCGCGTCGGTTCTTTCCCCTAACGAGGCAGAGTGGCGCGGGAAACAAAGGTTTGCGGCCTTTCAACACATAAGGTCCGGTGAAGCGGAGCCGGCCGAGTTGTCCGTCGCCCTGCTGCCAATCGACGCCGTCCCCAAGACTCTCTTTCAATTCGCTGCTCCAAGGACCATCGCTCCAGCCCATGGCCCGCGCGAGCGCCGCACGGATTGCGCCGACGAGAGTCGGTGGATGCGGTGGGAAAAAGCTCGCAGCCTCGACCTGTCCAGGATCATCCTGGTTATACGGACGGCCATCACGGAAGAACAACGTATCGAGCGGATGGAGGACGAGCGTCGTCATGCCTGCCTCCTCTCGCGCGCTAGAAAGCGGGCGATCAGGGGGCCGTCCATGGAAACCGGCGGCGCTTTTTCTGCCCTTGGGCTGCCCTCAACAGCATGGCGCTTAGCCAATACGAATAATCGATCTATGTGGTCGCCGGCGTCATGCGTCTGTGTACGGCCGGCGTCGTCGCGCCGATATTCCGCAAGGAGAATTTGCTTAATCTCGTCAAGGCCAAGGACGTTGCCCGTGATTACGTCGTCATATTGCTCGCGGATGGCGTAGAAGAATCGACCGGAAGTCTTCTCGTCGATGTCACTTGCAGCGTCGATCATCGTCTGCACGGGTGTGGCGGCGCCCATTTCCCAAGTCGAGACCCACTCCCGCGTCACGCCGCTTTGCGTCAGCACACAGACAGTGAGGCTATCGCGGCCGTTGCCGTCCTTCGCCACGTCGTCAAGCTGACGATGCGCCTCGCGCAATACATGGCGCAATGGCACGTGAAAATGCGCGAAGACCAACGCCGCGGAGATCGTGGCCTCCGCGAATGAACCACGATAACACTCACGCAGTGCCAACGCAGCCGGGACAGCGCCTTCCAGCGGCAGCAACGCGAGCACATCGTCGCCGCCCGCATAGATCGTGTTCCCGCCATGCTTCTTGTCGCGGATGATCCTATCGACTTGGGATGAAAAGCCGGCAAGTCCCTTCGTTACTTCGGGCTCCCGGTCACGCAGCAGCGCGCCGACCCTGTCGCCATCCATCAGCAAGAGGGCGTAGAGCGCAGACGGCTCTCCAGCCTCGTCCGAGAGAGCCTTGTGAGCCTCAAGCAATTTTCCTCTCGTCGCCTCAGCGTCACCGTCGTTGCCGGCAAGCTCATCGGGACGGGCATTCTCGATCCCGCTGCGATGGAGAAGCGCTCCAGGTATCTGCGACAAGCGGTTCCCCGGGTCGAGCTCTGGTTCAATCGACCGGTCTCTTGGAAGAAGTCTCACCAAGGCTTTCGCTTCCTCCGGCGCTTTCTTCCAGGCACAACGGAGCCACCCCGTCGCCGCCAGTCGTGGTGTTGAGGGCCAGCGGAGTGGCTTCTGACCGTCCCATGACGGCATCCACCCGAGCGCCTCTTTCGCGACATGCGGGAACAGGCGCTTGATCAACGCCATCGCGCAGAGCCGCTCATTCTCGTCGAGCTGAAGGGGGTTGTCGCTTTCGCGGTCCACATGCGCTTTGAGCGCGCGCCAGAATTCGTCCTGCTGCCTGCGTTCGCGTGACCGGACAAAACCCGACAGTTCCTGCCAGTCACCCATCAGCATGCAGTGGTCGCCGCTTTCGACAGTTGGCCGATGCGTGCGCCAGTTCTTCCGCCGGTCGAGCCAGGCGTGATCCTGCCCGTTCCCGGCATCAGCGCCGATGACCCAGGCCGTCTCCCAGAAGCTTGCCACCTGACAATCCCAGATGGCTTGCGTGCCGTTGCCAAGGCCTGCGACGGGTTCAACGAAGCGCTTCCACACCTCGTCGGCGAGATCGCTCCACGCCTTATGAATAGCCTGACGACAAAGAACTGGGTCAAATTCTACGGGCACTTTGGCCTTGAAACGGTTGGGCAGCGACCCGACGGCCGGCCCAACTCCGCTCACACCACTTTTCATAGCGATGAAGAGCTGATCCTGCTTTAGATCGGGTACGATAATCTCCCCATGCCTCTCGACGATCACCTTCATCGCCTGACCCGCGAGCCAGGACAGCAGAAACGAGCCCGCCCAAAGGTCGCGTGTCCGCCGCGCCTGCGCGACAAAGCCCTGCACGGGACCAAGGGTGAAGTGCAGCAGCCGGTCTGTCATGGCAAGATCTGCATAGAGTTCGGAAAGTACGGCTGGCCAGTTTTCTTGTTGGTCCCGTCGATAAAGCCGTTTAGAACCGTCCAATCAAGACGCGGTTCACGAAGTTGATCAGCCGGAATTTTCTTGGGATCACCATTAGGGCGCTTTGGGCTGCCTTGCCATATCCAAACTTTGTCATTCTCGGGCAAGAAATTCGATCGAATGATAGAAAGAACCGCGATGTAGTTCTGTGATGTAAGCTTGTGAACATGAACAAGCAGCGGGCTTGCTCGACGGTCGGCGATCTGGCTCAACACACCAAGCGTTTTTGAATAGTTGTGAGGAAGTCCGAAAATCGCTCTCCGAGGGTGTGCGTCGTTGAAATGCGTTTTCGACTTGAACCAGTCATGATCGTTCTGAAAATTCCGCTCGCTGTCTTCGCCGTTGACCTTCCCGTTGTGTCCCCAACTGCGGTAGCGCTGCATCTGTCTGCCAACGCCGTCGAGAAGCGCAAGGGGCTCACTGCCCTCCGTCACCACGACGACGCGACTAAGTCTCGAGAATGCGGAATAAGGCGGTTCGGTCGATTTGATGGGCGAATGGCGAAGAAGCGTTCTTAGCTGGTTGGCATAGTCCGTCTTGGTTTTTGGGGAAGTCCACGCCTCGGCATCGCCTGCGAGCGAAAGCAGGGAAAGGCTCCCATACCCGCGACGGCGGCGGCTTCCCAACGCACCGAGGAGGCCCATCACTTTCAGTGCATCAACCAACGAAGCAGCGAACGAGTGGCGACTGACGAGTTCGATCGAAAACTGAAACGGAGCAGACAAGCACGGTCGGGCCAACTGACCCTGATTTTGTCCGAATGCAGCCATCAAGCCATAGCCGAAGTAGCACATTCCCAATCCGACCGTTGCGCTGGCTCCATCTCGAAGCACGTCATCCTTCGAGATGATCTTCAGCCCTTTAATCGGAGGGACGCGAAGGATAAAGCTCGCCTGCCCTGTTGCACCGTTCGATGCGGTGCCCTCCTGACCTGAGGTCCCGAAAATCTTTTGCTCTTCCTTCTGGATTGCATCGAGATCACCGTTATGGCGGCTCCAAGCGAGCGCGCGCCACCAGAAGCGCAAAGCGCCCTTGATGCTTGGTGGCCTCAGTTCGACGGTGCTGGCGGGGTCGGCTCCGCCAAGGAAAAGCGGGGTTACAACCTCGAAAATCGCCGTGATTCTATGAGGCGCCACATCTCCCCCTTTCAGCGACGCGGCGACGATGCTCTCGAAGCCAGTGCTTGAATTGTCCGCCCAATAGCCGTACATAATAGCCGTGTTCCGGATGCAACTCAAGGTACGCGATATGCCGGCAAAATCCACAGCCAAGACACGAGACGAACGACTAGAGGCGCGGGTCTCCCGCGACCAGAAAGCGTTGTTCCAGCGCGCCGCCGAACTGCAGGGGCGTACGCTGACGGATTTCGTGATCGCCAGTGTGCATGACGCAGCTGTACGCGTCATCGAGGAAACCCAGACGATCCGGCTAAGCGCCGCCGATAGCAGGGCTTTCGCCGAGGCGCTCATCGACCCGCGGGAGCCGAATGCCCGGCTCAAAGCGGCCGCCCAGCGATACCTCAAGCTGACCGGCGCCTGAGTGACCGCTGTCGTGCCGGCGCTTCGCGTGGAGGCGCTATCGGATCAGCACGATCGAGAGAGCTTCGCCAGCGGCGTCGAGCCGCTGGATAGATATCTGCGGCAGCAGGCTGGACAGGATGCAAGGCGGCGGGTCGCCTCGTGCTTCGTGCTGATCCGCGAAAAGGATCGTGGTCCGATCGGCTATTACACGCTTGCGGCGACCAGCATTGCTCTTGCCGAACTGCCCGAGCTGCTGGCGAAGCGCCTGCCACGCTATCCGGCCGTGCCCGCGACCTTGATGGGGCGTTTGGCAGTGGATGCGCGCTACCAGGGGCAAGGACATGGCGAATTCATGCTCTTTGACGCCTTCAGCCGCGTATTGCGAAACGACATCGCGTCCTATGCCTTCGTGGTCGACGCCAAGGACGACACGGCAGCCCGATTCTATAGCCGCTACCGCTTCATACCCTTCGTTGAAGGAGGCCGGAGATTGTTCGTCCCAATGGTCGAGATCGCCAAACTGTTTGTGTAATGAAAAGACCGTCACAAGCATATTTTTGGCTGATGGTCTTTTTCTCAAATCCGACAGCCCTTAAAAACGATGCCGACGGAAACAACGTCAAATCTTTCCGCTGAAACGGTCCGGTGGGAGACCGATCAAAGCCGATCGATTGGACGTCAAGGGCTTACTTCAAATCTGCAGCCGGATTGCGGATGCACCGCCGGTCATCACCAGAACCGCCGATAACCCATTATTTTTCCTACGCTATCGCCCTCAAAATTATCCCACGTCCGCTCATTCCCACTCGATCGTGCCCGGCGGCTTCGACGTTACGTCATAGACGACGCGGTTGACGCCCTTGACCTCGTTGACGATGCGGGTCGCCACCGTGCCGAGGAATTCCATGTCGAACGGATAGAAATCGGCGGTCATGCCGTCGATCGAGGTGACCGCGCGCAGCCCGACGACGAAATCGTAGGTGCGGACGTCGCCCATGACGCCGACGGTGCGCACCGGCAACAGCACGGCAAAGGCCTGCCAGATGTCGTCGTAGAGGCCGACGCGGCGGATCTCCTCGATGAAGATCTCATCGGCGAGCCGCAGGATATCGAGCTTCTCGCGCGTGACCGG
>JASHRH010000217.1 GCA_030037475.1 Acidobacteriaceae bacterium | reverse complement strand
CGGACGGCCCCTTTACCCAGAATCAAACCTTTACTTACACAGTGAAGGATTGGTCCAGTGCGCCGCAGACGCCGGGCGCGCAGGCCGCGGATCGAGCGATGACCGGAGGCAACACGATTCAGGTGGGCAGCTAACACCAGCTCAGGAAGACTAAGTCCTCGGCAGGATGAAAATGGGAGCGAGGGGTGAACTGAGCCGGTTCCTGGCGCTTCGCTCCTATTTTTTGTTGGTCGCGGCGGGGAGAGCCACCGGTTTCACCGCGCTGATCGCGTTCGTCAGCATGTCCAGCGCATCGGAGCCGATCGCGTAGAGCGATGACCCGTCATCGCGCTTTGCAATCGCACCATCTTTGCTTTTCTGAATCTCAACTGCTTCCACCTGCCTGCCGCCCGCCGAAGCTACGATCAGCCGAATCGTCGGCGCAGTAAAACCGCTGTCAACAAATTTCGTTGCCGCCAGCGACCGCAGAGCCGACACCAGATCCTCCACCGAGCCGGCGTCCATCTTCGTACCCACAGACCACCATGTGTCCCCGGCGCGGGTAAGGAACAGCGCCTTGGAGCCAGCGTGGACTTCGATCTTGTCGGGGTCGGTGTAGCCGAAATCAAACAACTGCCTGTTGCGAAAGCTGTTCAGCTTCCGCGACACCGCTTCGCCCACGGCAGCGTCGATCTGCCAGGTGCCCGGAGCGGCTGTGGATTTGGCGTAGTAGTCGCCATGGCTCTCACGCACTTCCATCGACTGCGTACCCGTGCTGCCCTCCAGCTTCACCGTCGCGATGGGCTTGCCGTGAGCAAATGCGGCTTCCGCTTTTGCCGGAACGGTGGAGGGCATCCACCGTGCCCCAATCACCTGATCCAGCAGGTCATCCACCTGGAACGTGTCGATTCGGCAGGTCTCCGGCTCCTGAATCTGCCAGCCACCGTGCACGCGGATGAAATGAATGGTCTGGCCCGGGTGGATAAGTGAAAAATTGGCAACCGTAACGGCGTCGACCGGGAGCAGGCGCTTGTCCCTCAGATCATCGATGCTCTTGTCCAGGCTGGATTTTACCCGGGTCGGAGCCAGAAACACGCGTGAACCGCCGGAAACCATCGCATAGACCCCGCCATGCGCCGGAGCCTGATCGCCGAACAGAAGTGTCGTGGTTTTGCCGGTTTTATCCGCAATCTGCATCTGGAAATCCGGATTGCTGAGGCCATAGACATTCAGGTTGGCAGGCTTCTCCTCGATGATGCGCGTGGCGCGGAGATCGTGCAGTATTGAAAGCATGCCGTTGACGGCACCCGAACTGGCCAGGTACGGCCCGGTGGACTGAATCTGCCACTGCTCCGGCGAGGTTCTGGCCACCACAATGCTCTGCGCGCCGCGTGGCTCTAAAGTGAGCCGCTTGACAGAGGCCGCATTGACCTCCACGATCAAGGGCTGGTTTGGATTGGGAGCGGGCGTCGATTTGTGGTGCCCCGACCACCAGAGCAACCCTCCCAATACCAGAAGAACGACCACTGCGGTAAGAAGACTGCGGAATTTCATGGCAACTCTTCGGTTATGTTTGACGTCCCGGCAGGACTTGTCTGCCTGTTGCTAAAGTTGAGGTTTGAAAGGTTATAAATTCGAGCCCCTGACAAATCGGCGTTTTGAAAGAACACGACAGTGCCGCAAAAGACGGCAAAATCGTTAGGCTTCAGCTCCTGAGGGAGTGCTTCTTCGCAATTCTGAACTACACCACGGCCGTTATCTCCGTCTCCACCAGATAAGAATCCCCGCGATGATGACGATCAGCGGAAGCACGAACTGCGACACCACCCGCACCATGGTCATCTGCGCGTCGGTCATCGTGATGTGCTGGACCTCGGGCGGTTTGGGGCGGATGGAGATCAGATCTTCATCCGAGCACAGCCAGTTGATGGCGTTCGCCGCCAGATCGCTGTTGCCATTCAGCACCCCAATAAATTTATTCGTTGCCCAGTCAGAGCTTCCCACGACGACGAATCGGCCCTGCTCATTCGGCTTATTGATCGAATACGTTCCGGCGACGCCCAGAATAAACGGCCCACGCCTGTTGTTTGGATCCCTGACGTTCACGCGGGGCGAATTGAGGTTCATGGTCGCCAGGCTGGAGTCGGACGATTCGAACAATTGTTGTACCGATGTCTTCGCCCCATTCGCCACCGTGAGCGACCGGGCAAGCGGGAACCCGGTCGTAATTTGCTTCATGCCCGCCACGATCGGCTGCGACGAATAGTCGTGAGCCAGCGGAACGTCCGCACCCACTCCGTACAACTGGCCGATCGGGTTCAGGTCGAGAACGAGGTCCTCATCCGCCGTTACCCCCCAGCTCTGCAGCAGGGAAGTCAGCGCGTTGTTTTCCGCAATGGGCTCTTGCCCAAACTGCAACGGTGCGCCGATCATGAACATCGCACGGCCGCCGTTCTCCACGTAGCTCTTGATCGCGCTGACTTCGGGCTGTAAGTAATTCGTCGTCGGACCCGCGATCACAACAGAGGTGCAACTCGCGGGGATCGTGTCGCTCGTGACCAGGTTGATGGTCTCTGTCTCGTAGTTGTCGTCGGCAAGCATCTGCTTCAGATCCGAAAGACTGTCAGCGCCGCTGTCGTCGATGGAGTGCTCTCCGCTCCCCGTGACAAAACAAACGGTTCGGACACTGCCGCTGATGTCGCGGATGAACGCGCCTGTGATGCCCTGCTCGTTGACGCTGACTGCCTGATTGGTCCGTCCGTCTGTGGCGACGGTGACCGCGGGAATGTGGTCGATGCCCGCTGCGCGCGCGGCCTCCGGATCCTTCTGCGGATCGACGTACGTTACCGTGACTTTGGGCGAGAGACTGGCGTACTCGCTCAGCAGATCGCGGCCCTCCCCGAACCGCGTACTGACATTGAAGTAGGAAATGGTGGCGTCCTGCTTCAGGCCGCCCACGATCTTCTGTGTTTGCTCAGAAAGGCTGTAACGCTTGTTCGAGGTTGTGTCGCAGCTCTTGTTATAACGATCCGCGAGGACATTGGCGATGACCACCACGGCAAGGACGACCAGGATATAGATCGTCGCAAACGCCGCGTATTTCGTCTGTCTCGCCTTCAGCCACTGGCTTGCCATTCCCGATTAAGACCTCCAGCGCAGAGATTCCAGCGACCGCGCGGTAAAGAAAAGCCCGAGAAAGATCACACTCAGGTAATAAACGCCGTCTCTGGATGAAAGTACGCCTCGCCCGAAGGACTCGTAGTGGCTGACGATCGACAGGTAGGAAAGTACCGCAGCCCATCCCGCCGAGTTATAACTGCTTACCCACGAGAAAACCCACAGCAGCAGGCACGCCGCGAACGTCCCGGCGCCGGCCACGATCTGGTTGCGGGTGAGCGTGGAGATAAACGTTCCCAGCGCCAGCAGTGCCGCGCCCTGCAGAATCATGCCGAGATACGCAACGGCCAGCGGCTTCCAGTCCGGATGCCCATAAATAAACAGAAAACAGAAGCTGATGCTGGAGTAAAAGATCAGCCAGCAGTACAGAATAGTCGCTGCGAACCACTTGCCCACGATCACTTCCATATCGCGAACCGGCGACGTCGTGAGCAGCTCGATCGTGCCGTTGCGCTTTTCTTCGGCAAACAGCCGCATCGAGATCAGCGGGATGAAGAAGATCCCGAGGAAACTGGCATTCGCCAGCAGTGGGCGAATGATCTCCTCGTTGATGCTGGTCGGCGCCATCTCGCCCATCATCTGCAGTTCCATGCTCTGGAGGACAAAGTGCCCGAGATAGTTCCAGAAGAAGTAGCCGAAGATGAGGCTGTACATCGTGACCAGCAGCCACGCGATCGGGGACGTGAAGTAACTGCCGAGCTCGCGTCGGCAGACGATCCAGGCATTCTTCATGCGTTGCTCTCCGGAGCGGCGGACGATGTTGCGGCTGCGGATTCGGCGCCTGTGAGCTGCAGAAAAATTTCCTCGAGACTCATCGCGGCGGACCGTAGCTCGTTGAGATCCCAACCCGCCTCGACCACCAGACGCGCCAGGTCGCCGCGCACCAGCCGGCCTTGATCGCTTTCGATCTCAAAGACCGCGCCGTGGCCCTGCCGCTCGCGGCAGGTGACGCGGCTCACTCCGTTCACCTGTTCAAGCCGCTGCTGGACGGCGGCGGCGGACATCTCGCCTGAGCGCGCGGAAATATCGACAAGAACGGATTCCGCGCCGCGGAACCGCGCCTGCAGATTCTGCACGGAATCCGTGGCGACCAGCTTGCCCTTGTTGATGATGATCACCTGCTCGCAGGTCTGCTCCACCTCAGGCAGAATGTGCGTGCTGAGAATGATCGTGTGCTCACCGGCGAGGCTTCTGATGAGCTCCCGCGTCTCGATGATCTGCCGCGGATCGAGCCCCGCTGTGGGCTCGTCCAGGATCAGCACGTCCGGATTGTGAATGATCGCCTGTGCGAGCCCCACGCGCTGGCGATAGCCCTTCGAGAGCTTGCCCATCAGTTTCGTCTTCACATCGCCCACTGCGCAGCGTTCGCAGACGAACTCCACCCGCCGGTTCAGTTCCGCGCCGGAGAGCCCCTTCAGCCGTCCCACGAAGCGGAGATAATCGACGGTCTCCATCTCCAGATAGAGCGGCGGCATTTCCGGCAGATAGCCGATGTGCCGCCGCGCTTCCAGCGGCTGAGTCAGAACATCGAAACCGGCGACCGTCGCCTGGCCCGCCGTGGGCGGAAAGAAACAGGTCAGCATGCGCATGGTGGTCGTCTTCCCGGCGCCGTTGGGCCCGAGAAAGCCGACAATCTGGCCTTTGCTGACGGAGAACGAGATGTGGTCGACGGCCGTGGTGCGAGCGTACTTCTTGGTCAGGTCGTGGACTGTAATCATGTCTGACTGATCAGTTGGACTCCCCGGTTACGAAGTCGTCATCAAGCCGAAACGCCGAAAGCCGCTTCAGGGGATGTGCGTCATTTCGGACGAACCATAACCATGCTAATGCACCGCCGAAGCGCGGTGTCAACATGACAGTGAGAGCAGAGGAAAGCTGTCGACCACCTTCCGGCTCCCACGTCGTCTTCGTAGTCCCTCTACTCTCCCGTGTCGATCTGCGCCCGCTGCAGCTTGTCCGAATAATCCACGTATACCGATTTCCACGTGGTGAAGAACTCGATCGCGCCGATCCCGCCCTCGCGGTGCCCGTTGCCGGTCTGCTTCACGCCGCCGAACGGCAGATGAACTTCCGCGCCGATCGTAGGCGCATTTACGTACGTGATGCCGGCTTCGAGGTCGCGCATCGCGCGAAAAGCCAGATTCACATTGCGTGTGTAGATTGCTGTGGAAAGCCCGTACGGTATGTCGTTCGCAATCTGGACGGCTTCGTCGAAATCGCCGCACTGCAGCACGCTCACCACCGGTCCGAACACCTCTTCCTGCGCGATACGCATCTTCGACGTGACACCGGCGACCACC
>JASHRH010000216.1 GCA_030037475.1 Acidobacteriaceae bacterium | reverse complement strand
ACCGTCGCCGACGCGCTGCGCATCGGGCGCTCGTTGCCCAACGTCGAGGAGTCGACCTCGTTTGGCACGCCCGTACTGAAGGTCTGCGGACAGATGATGGCCTGCGTCCCTACCAACAAATCCGCCGAGCCGGGATCGTTCATGATTCGGATCGATCGCGCCGAGCGCCCGGCGCTGCTGGCCGAAGCGCCCGGTCTCTACTACGCTCCGGAGCATTACCTCGACTACGACGCGATCCTGGTTCGCCTCGCGCGCTGCACGCCGGAACTGATGCACGATCTGCTCGTCATAGCACACAGGTTCGTGTCGCGGAAACGAGCGTCGAAGCCGCCAAGGAAAAGCGCGAGGCAAACCCGGGGTTAGCGTTGTGTTCTCCCACATCTGCCAAAACCGGGCAGATTAAAACCGGGCAGATCAAAACCAGGCAGATAGGGGCACCCGCCGAATTTTTGCTGACCGGCTTTTCGCTGACCGGAACCTGGCAGATCGCGTCTCCGCTTCCGGATCAGAACAGCTCTTCCTGCACGCTTTCTTCGGCGGGCTGCTCGCTGGCCGCTGGCGGCTGAACGCCGGCTGCTGGTTTCGGCTTTTTCCCAATCACCGCGACCACTTCCAGCTCCTCGATGGCGCCGCGGGGAATCCAGATCCGCTGCGTATTCGAGCGCAGGTCCGGCGGTGTGAGGAAGACGCCATCGCTCATCACCAGGCTCGCATCGTTCGCCACCAGGCCCTCCACCACATCGCCGTCCCTGAGCCGCACCCGGACGAACAAGCCCTCGCCGCGCGGCCGGCCAGCAAAGGTCCTGCGCACCAGCCGCTCCGGATTGCTGAGTTCTCCGGAGTTAAAGTCGCGCACGTAGCAGATCCACTTCAGGTCCTCGGCGGCGAGCACGATGACCTTGCCTTCCAGGTCCAGCATCTCCACCTGGCCGGCATGGACGAAATCGCCTGCCGGGAGGTAGCCAGCCAGCCAGTCGCGCGACAATTTGCGGAAGATCGCCTTTTTGCGGCTCGACGCCATGCCTTCGCACTTCCCGAAAGGTTTCCGAAAAGAAACAAGGATTGTTGCACATCCGCGTTCGCGCGCATCAAAAATTGTGCAGACGCTGGCAACGCACGCGCCCTTATGTTACATTGTTACTTCGGATTACAGCTCCTCTGTCCAGTAAGTGGCTGTAGTTTCAGGTAATTGCGAGTCGTTTCCCGGGCACCAGGGGTCGGATCGGACCAGAAGGACCTGTAGCTGTTCGAGCACAATGCCCGACTATAATTATCTTCTCGAAAATCGCCTTTCTGCCGCCCAGCAAAACGCCCTCCGCCTTGTTCGCGATGCCGCCCGCCACGCCGGGATGCCGCTCTTCCTCGCCGGCGGTGCGGTGCGCGACCTGACCAGCGGCTTTCCCGTCCGCGACCTTGATTTTTCCGTTCAGGGCAACGCGCTCAAGCTGAAGAAACCGCTGGAGAAAGCCGACGCCACTTTCTGGGGCGAGCACGAGCCTTCCCACACCCTCTTTTTCTCGTTCCCCGGCTCTGTTCGCGTCGAGGTCACCAGCACTCGCCGCGAGGAATACCCAAAGCCCGGCAAGCCTGTTTACCACTGGGCACCCATCCTCGAGGATCTGCGCCGCCGCGACTTCACCGCGAACGCCATGGCCGTCTCGCTGAACGAGGGCTCGTGGGGGCTGCTGCTCGATCCGCTCAACGGCTTTGCCGACATTGAGTTGCGGCATCTGCGGCTGGCCAGCAACTACGGCTTCCTCGAAGACCCGTCTCGCATGATCCGCGCGATCCGCCTCACGGTCCGCACTGGCTGGGAGATGGAAGCCCGCACCAAACAGCGCTACGAGAATGCCAAGGCCGAGGGCGTTATCGACCAGATCTCCTCGTATCTGCGGGGCTATGAGCTGGAAGAGATCGCCCACGAGGAAGATCCGCTGAAAGTCCTGCGCGCGCTGGAAGCCGAAGGATGGATGAAGGTGCTCTGCCCGGCGTGGACCTCTGCCAGGGCCGATGCGAAAGGCCTGGAGGAGCTGACCCGCATTTATATCAAGCTGCTCATGCTGGGCGTGAACCCCGACACTTCGGCCGCGCACATGGAGCTGCTCACCGCGAAGATGCAGCCGAAGGACATCACCTCTCTCAAGCGCGCCTTTCCACGCCATGGGTTTGTCGAGCAGTGGAACGGACTGGAAAAATCGGCAAAGGACTTTGCCAGAGAACTCCTCGGCAAGAAGGCTGGCACGCCATCGGCCACATGGAGGCTGCTGACCAGCTACTCGCCGGAAGCGGTGCTGTGGCTGGCCTTCACGTCGAAGAACCCGCAGGCGCGCGAGAAGTTCAACAACTTCTTCCATGTCTGGCCGGAAGCGCGGCAGAAGATACCCGTTGCGCTCATGGCCGAGATGCGCATCACTCCTGAGCTGCCCGACTACGGCAACATCGCCGAGGCGCTCTTCTTCCAGTTCATGGATGCGAAGCTCCAGACCGAGGAAGAGATTCGCAGGTTCCTCGAGCCCTTCTCGCCGCCCGCTCCGCCGCCGCCCGTGGTCATCCGCCGCACGCGCCGTCGTGCCGGGCCACGCATCGAGGAGGAGGAAGAGGATCTGGAGATTCGGGCCGGCGCCGACGACGAGGATCACGATGGGGACGAGGAGCGCGAGCCGGAGTACGCGGTTCCGCCCGCGCCCAAAGCCGCCAAAGGCAAGCCAGCGAAAGCTGCGAAGGAAGCGGCCCCACCCGCGTCCAAAGGCGCCAGGCCCGAGCCAAAGACGGCGGCGAAGCCGGAACTGAAAGCATCCGCGAAGGCGCAGGCAAAATCGGTAGCGAAGGTCGAGCCGAAACCCGCCGCCAAGCCGGCAAAGCCCGAACCGAAGCAGGCCGCAAAAACCGCGACGAAATCCACTCCGAAGCCGGCGGCGAAATCCAAAGCTCCGGCACCCGCCGCGAAGAAGCCCGCGCCGAAAAAGCAGGCCGCGGCGCGGAAACCTGTCCGCGCGGGGAAAGTCG
>JASHRH010000215.1 GCA_030037475.1 Acidobacteriaceae bacterium | reverse complement strand
GTCGAGCCGAACATCGCATTTAAACATTTCGGACGGCGCGCGTGGGGCGCGAACCTTGCGGAGACGCTGAAGACCAATGGCAACCAACCTAACCCTCGTGTCGGCGATCCTCCGCAAACTCGGAGTGATCGACCAGCTTCAGAGCCCGACGGCAGCGCAGGGAGTGCAGGGATTGGCGCTCCTGAACAACTACCTGTTGGACCTGCAAGCTGACGGGCTGTATCTCGGTTGGTGGCCGCAGACGGGCGCATCTGCGCTTTCGAGCGACGCTCCGCTTCAAGAGGAGGATGTCTACCCAGTCATTCTGCTCGGTGTGCGGCAACTCGCTTCAGAGTATGGAATTTCGTTGAAGGACCCGGTCCTCGTCGAGGAAATCGAGCGCGCCGAGGCGCGGCTCAACAAGCGGCGCCGCGCGGAGGTTGAGTCGGACTTCTCTGACTTTCCGCGGGCGCAGGGCTCTCCTTGGGGCGGTCCGGGCTGGGGTGTGTAGGTGGGCACACCTATCCAGGTTCCTGTCCAGACGTATTTGTCGCGCGATCCGCGTGCGACGAGCAAGCGTCTGGTCAATTGCTTTAGCGAACAGCTCGATGAGACCTCGATCGTCGAGCCGCGGCAGGGATATCCGCTGCCGCCGACATCGCTGCGCCGAGCGCCTGGGCTGACGCTCGAGCCGTACTCGTGGAGTGCCGGGATGCTTGGCACCGGAGTGCGCGGCATGCGCACCATGGCCGGCGTGACGTACGCGGTGGTCGGCAACTCACTGGTGTCTATCCAAGATGGCGGCTCGTTCACGACCATTGCTGAGAACGGCATTCCAGGCTCCGGGCTCGTGCGGATGGCGGATAACACGCAGTGTCTTGTCATCCTCGTGCCGTCGCTGAGCGCCGCGTGGACCTACTGCCCGAACGCGACGACGCAGCCAACGTTTCAGGCGCTGACCGCGGAAGGTTTTGCGTTCTACGGCGCGATCGACTGCTGGTTTGTTGATAGCTACATCGTCTTCCTTGCGACTAACGGCCGCACGTTCTTCAACGACGACGGACAAGTCGAGAGCGGCGTCAATCAGATCACGTTCAACAACGGCTACACGTTTAGCCGAGAGTTTGGTACGGACAACTTCGTCGGCGGTACAGTTATAAACCGTCAGATCACACTCTTTGGCGCGTTGACGACGGAAGGCTATCTCGATGCAGGCAATACGACTGGCTCGCCTTTTGCGTCGGTGCCCGCCGCATTTATGCAGATGGGCATGCACCCGGATGCGGCCTACTCTGCGGCGAACCAGAATCAGACAGCGTTTTGGCTCTGTAACGACCGTACGATCCGCTGTCTGAGCTCTAACACGGCGGTCCGCGTCTCAAACAGCGCGATCGAGATGATTCTCGAGACCGCGAACCTTGTCGGATGCTATGCGCTTACGCCGACGGTCGGCGGCCATCCGTGGTATGTGCTCACTATGCCGGCGGAGGGGCGCACGCTCGGGTACGACTGCCTGACCGGCGCATGGTTCGAGCTTGAATCGCAAGGCATCGGCAACTGGGCGCCGCTGTGTTGCTACAACGCTTTCGGGCGCCAGTTGGTCGGCGATTCGATCGGGACCGGCATTGGTTATCTCGACACGACGCAGACCGCGGAGTTCGTCAACCCGACGAACGGCGAGCAACGACTCGTCGTTATGAAGTTCCAGACGGGTCCTGTCTATCAGGGTCACAACCGGATGAACCATCGACGCCTCGAGCTCGTGGTGAGCGCCGGGCAGCACGAGACGATCGGCGAGACGCCGTACGTGACGCTCTACGTATCGGATGACGGTGGTACGACGTGGCGCGCACGCGAGATGCTGAGCATGGGCCTGCAAGGCCAGTACCAAGCGCGCTGCGTGTGGTGGAATCTCGGCCAAGCGCGCGACCGCTGCTACCGATTCGAGTTGAGCGCGAACACGATGGCGTTCACCGTGGACATTCAGACCGAGGTTGAGCCCTGTGTCTGGTAACACGTCTCAAACGCCATCGAAGGGCATCAGCCTTGCGGCTGTTGGGCAGATTCCCGACAAGTGGGATGCCGATTGGTTTCGCAAGTTCATTCAGTTCTATCTCGTGCCGGGCGATGTGCGCAACGCAACGGCGGGCAGCGGCGTCGCGATCACGCCAACCGCCTCGAGCACGCTAAGCGCAGGCGCGCAGATTGATGTGGATGGTTCCCAAGGCGGCGTGATCACGGCGGTCGATGCCGGGGCAGGCATCAGCGTTTCAACTGTCGGCGGCGTCGCGACGGTGACGAATACAGGTTCTGCCGGCGGCTCCGGGAACGGGCCGCCCGGGATGCCGGGCGACGACGGTGAAGATGGCGCGGACGGCCCTCCGGGGCCGGCAGGCAGCGACGGAGAACCGGGCGCGCAGGGGCCATACGGTCCTCCGGGGATGCCTGGAAGCGACGGCGAGGACGGTGACGTTGGACCGCCGGGTCAAGGCGCGCCGGGAGCGACCGGCCAGACAGGCGCGGCGGGCCCGAGCGGACCGCCGGTGTTCATGGCGGCGGAAGATGGCGAGGACGGTCCTAGCGGCCCTCCCGGAATTGCAGGTACTTCAGGGGCGCTAGTAACGCTTGGCTCCGTAACTCTCGCAACGAGCAGTTCTTCAGTATCCTTCGCGTCGATTTCGGGTAGCTATTCTGCGTTGAAGCTGTACATGCTTACTGCCACTACCGCCGACAGTTCTACTGATTTGTCGTACAACTTCAACGGCGATACTGGCGACCACTACAGCACTACGTACGTAACAACAGAGCAGGCTACTTCCACCATTGAAGGCGGATTTGAGACTTCTGTGGCGCCAACATCTATGTCCACTATAGGTATCCCAAGCGCTTCGTCCGGAGCTCAGGTTGCTATGTTAGAGTGGACACTGTACGGCTACGCGAACAGTTCGTTCTTTAAGGCTGGCGCGATTGTTAAGACACAAAATCCTGGAAGCGCGGAGCCGCGCATTGGATTGTTAGGAACATTGTGGGCGTCTACGGCGCCGATTACTTCGATCGCTTTGTCGCTCATTAGCGGCGATTTTGCGGCCGGGTCCATGTTCAGTCTGTATGGAGTAATGTAGATGTCCGCGAACAAGATCATCAACATTGAGCCGACGTACGTTGCGGACACCGCGACGAACATCCTCAACACGGCTATCTCGAGTCTGTCGGGTCCGACGGGGTACACGCAGACGCAGCCGTACATCATCCTGCGCCACATTCGTTTGACGAACTCGAGTGGATCGGCTGTGTCAGTCACGCTCTACAAGGGCGAGACTGGCGGCTCGACCGGCGGCACGGAGTTTGCGTTCGCGGGCGTCAGTGTTCCGGCGAACAGCTACGTTGATTGGTACGGCGCGGCGCGGTTCGATTACGGCGACTACCTCGTCGGAAAAGCCGGAAGCGGGAGCGTTATTACCTTCACTGCTGAAGGCGAGATTGGACTGTCATGAGCGCGCTAGCCTCTCTGAGAGCGACGCTCGCTGACGGCTCCGCGCGTCACGCGGACGCGCTCGGCGCGGCTTCGATCGCGTCCTTCACTACGGCGCACTGGTTTGTGACAACTGACCACATTCTTCATTTCATCGCGGCTGGCGCGAGCATCGCATCCGGCGTCGCGTGTGCGGCGTACTACACGCTTGCGTTCATCCGCAAGTGGAGAGCGAAGTGATCGATCCGCAGTTGCAATCTGATGTGGAGCAGGCGGAAGGCTGCCGCCTTTCGGCGTACCAGGATACGCGCGGTTTTTGGACTGTGGGGTGGGGCCATCGCATTCCAGCACCCGTCGCAGACTGGACCCAGGATCAAGCCGATGCGCAGCTAACCGAGGACCTCGGCGCGGCGCAGGCGCAGGCGCAGACGTTGACCGAATGGGCCGCGCTCGACACCGCCTGCCGGCAGAACGCGGTCG
>JASHRH010000214.1 GCA_030037475.1 Acidobacteriaceae bacterium | reverse complement strand
GTCGGTGATGGTGAATCCGGTTTTGATGACCACGGCGCAGACGGCGCAGGCGACCGCGACGGTGCAGGGCACGGGACCGTTCAGCAATGCGGTGACGTGGTCGGTGAGCCCGGCGACGATCGGGTCGGTCTCCGGCACGGGACTGTTCACGCCGGCAACCACGGGGACAGCGACGATTACCGGGACGTCGAGCGAGGATACAACGAAATCTGCCAGCGCGACAGTTACGGTGACAGCGCCGGGGGCGACGGTCACCGGCGTGACCGTGACACCGTCGACGGCGATGATCGGGACGACGCAGCAGTTCGCGGCCACCGTGAGTGGCACGAGTGGGAACGGGGCCGTGACGTGGTCGGTGACGGGGCCGGCGGGATGGACGGGGAGCGTTGGATCCATCAGCGGCTCGGGGTTGTACGAGACGCCCTATCCCGCGCCGGCGACGGTGACAGTAACGGCCACCTCGGTTGCCGATACAAGTGTGAGCGGTGCCAACCTGGTGACGCTGGAAACGCCGGCGACCGCGGCAGGACCGGCGCTGACAGTGGACGCGACGGATCAGATGTACGCGATCAATCCGCTGATCTACGGGATGAACGGCTACGCGGCGCCCTCCACGGACATCACCCAGGGAAATATCCCGCTGGTGCGGTGGGGCGGTGACGACACGTCGCGCTACAACTACCAGACGAATACCAGCAATTCGGCGAGCGATTATTACTTCCTGAACGGGCAGGGGGCGGGGTCCATGCCGGGCGGAGGAAACTTCACGAACTTCATAAGCACTGTACACGGCCTGGGCGCGGAGCCGCTGGGCACGGTGCCGGTGCTGGGGTGGGTGACCAACAGCAGCACCACGGCGTGCAGCTTCAATGAGACGAGCTATCCAGGACAGCAGAGCTATGTGGGCAATTGCGGCAACGGGATCGATCCTGAGGGCGTGAACGGGTGCACGAGCTCGGGAGGGTGCGATCTTTACGGCAACAGCACGATTGCGGCGATCACCAGCATTTCCGAGCCTCCGCCAGCCAGCTCAGCGGCGACACTGCCCGCGGCGAGCGCGGCGACTGCGACCTGGGCGCAGGGAACGTGGGCCGGAGGATGGGTGAACTCGCTGGTGACGAACGCGAGTTACGGTCCGGCCAGCGGCGGCAAGGGCGTGAACATCTGGGATCTGGACAATGAGCCCGCATGGTGGGACGCGGTGCACCGCGACGTGCATCCCGTTCCTTCGACGTACGACGAAGTGACGTACGGCGGGATCGGCACGGCGCTGGCAATCAAGACCATCGACCCGAGCGCGCAGGTGAGCGGGCCGGTGATCGATTACTGGTGGAACTACTTCTACTCCAAGCAGGACATCGAGAACGGCTGGAGTCACGGACCATGCTACCAGCCGTGGGACGATCCGACGGACCGCGAGGCGCACGGCGGCCTGGCGATGATCGAGTATTATCTGCAGCAGTTTGCGGCGGCGCAGACGACCTACGGGATGCGGCTGCTGGATTACGTGGACATCCACGCGTACGATTCCGCAACGTATGACGGAGCGTCGGTGGGGTTTGCGACGGCGGGCGATACGGGCGAGCAGGTGGCGCGCATCAATTCCACGCGGGTGCTGTGGGACCCGACGTACACCGATCCCAATCTGCCGCAGCCGAACTACACGACCGACGCGAATTACACCTCGAGCTGCAATGTGCCGCTACAGGCGCCGGAGCTGATTCCGATGCTGCGGAAGTGGGTGGCGAACGATTACCCGGGCACGAAGACGGCCATCGACGAATATAACTGGGGCGGGCTGGAGAGCATCAACGGCGCGCTGACCCAGGCGGACGTGCTGGGCATCTTCGGGCAGTATGGGCTGGATATGGGAGCGCTGTGGGGCGCGCCTACCACCTCGCAGGTTCCGGGGCTGATGGCCTTCGAGATTTACCGGAATTACGACGGGAAGGACTCAACCTTCGGGGATACGGCCCTGGCGTCGTGCTCGGGGACGGCGGCCTCGTCGTGCGACGCGACGGGAACGAGTGCGACGGCACAAGGTCAGCTGGCCGTTTATGGGGCGCTGCGTTCGTCGGACAACGCGGTGACGGTGGTGGTGATCAACAAGAGCTACGGCGCGCTGACCAGCACGCTGTCGCTCGAGGGCGTGACGGCGACCGGTGCGGCTGCAGTGTACCAGTACAGCGATGCGAATCTGAACGCGATTGTGACGGAAGCGAGCCAGACCGTGACTCCAGGGAGCGGAGGCGTGAGCACTATCAGCTATACCTTCCCGGCACAGTCGATCACGTTGTTCGTGATTCCGCAGTGATCAGGAATTGGTAGTCGGTAGTCGGGAATCAGTAGTCGGGAATCGGTAATCAGAGGAGGGCTTGTGGGCAGATCGTATCGCGATTTGGAGGTCTGGCAGGAATCCATCGAATTGTCGGTAGCCATTTACGCTCTGACGCGCACCTTCCCAATGGATGAGTTATACGGCCTGACCTCCCAGCTTCGCCGCGCGGCCGTTTCGATTGCCAGTAACCTCGCCGAAGGATATGGACGAGCATCCAGGCAGGATTTCCGCCGCTTCACCGCAATGGCTCGTGGGTCCGCGCTGGAAGTGCAAACGCAACTCACGATTGCCGCACGGCTGGGCCTTGCTGAAGAAAAGCGTATGCGGCCTGTAGCGGCCAGAGCGGAAGGTGTTGGGAAGATGCTGTGGGCCTTGATGACGAATCTCGGCGGCGAGCAGCGGATTGGCCCGCGCACCGACACCTGATCCCCGACTACTGACTCCCGGCAACTGACTCCCGACTCCTGGCTCCTGATTACCGATTCCTGACTACCGATTCCTGTCGCTCATTGACGTGTGCTTCAATTCCTGCTCTGCTGCTCCCATGCATCCTCTGCGGCTGATTGCCGGGATTGCGTGTCTGGTCTCCGTCCTGCTGGACGCTTTTGAGACGGTGATCCTGCCGCGCCGCGCGACCGGACATTTCCGGCTGACGCGCTTCTTCTACTGGCTGACGTGGCGACCGTGGCGATGGGCGGCCAGCCATGTGCGCCATGCGCGGAAACGCGAGACGATGCTCAGCTTCTATGGACCGCTGTCGCTGGTTTTCCTGATCGCGACGTGGGCCGCGGCACTGGTTTTCGGATTCGGGCTGATTTACTTCGCGTTCCCGGCGCCGTTCATCGATCCGCGCGGGCTGGCGCGTCCGCTGCTGACGGATCTGTACGCGAGCGGGACGACTCTGTTCACGCTGGGACTGGGCGACGTGGTGCCGCGGGAGCTGGTGATTCGCGGGCTGATGGTGCTGGAATCGGGCGTTGGGCTGGGATTTGTGGCACTGGTGATCGGGTATTTCCCGGTGCTGTACGGAGCCTTCTCCCGGCGCGAAGTGAACATTGCCCTGCTGGACGCGCGGGCCGGCTCGCCGCCAACCGCCTTCGAGCTGATCAGGCGGCACTCCTTTGAAGGCGGCGGCATGGCGCTGATTACGCTGCTGGCGGAGTGGGAGCGATGGTCGGCTGAGTTGCTGGAGAGCCACATTTCGTATCCACTGCTGTGCCTCTTCCGGTCCCAGCACACCAGCCAGAGCTGGCTCAGTTCGCTCACGGCGATTCTGGACACCTGCGCGCTGCTGATTGCCAGTGTGCAGGAGCAGAACGCACGGCAGGCGCAGCTGACCTTCGCGATGGCGCGGCACGCGCTGGTGGACATCGCGCAGATTTTGTCGACGAAGCCGGCGGCTAACCTGCCGGACCGACTGCCGCCGGAGCGCTTCAGCATGATCTACGACGAGCTTTGCCGGATGGGCGTGCGTGTGTGCCGCGATGAACACTCCATGGAGCGGCTGAAGGAGCTGCGCGGGCTGTACGAGGGCTATGCGCAGGCGCTGAGCCGCTACATGGCTATGCCACTGCCGCCGTTTTTCCTGGAGCATCCGAAGAAGGACAACTGGATGACGGTGGCGAAGGTGCGGGCGAATGCGGAAGCGAGCACGACCATCCCGCAGGATTACGACGAACACATTTTTTGAAAGACAGGAGACAGGAGACGGTAGTCAGTAGTCAGTAGACGGTAGTCAGTAGACGGTAGACGGTAGTCGGTAGTCAGGAGTCAGGAGACAGGGATCAGGATCCACCCAGGTTTGTTGACAGATCAGCGGGAGCGTGTGGTCTGGGGTGCGAGGAGACCGAGGTCGGCGGCGAGCTGCGCCAGATACGCGCGCGTGGCGGGCTGCACAGGGACCATGGGCAGCCGGTAATTTTCGCCCAGGCGGCCCATCATCGTCAGGATCGCCTTCACCGGCCCAGGACTTGTCTCCTTAAAGATGCCCTGGAACAAGCGGAAGTATTTCCGCTGAATGCGCAGCGCGGCGGGCCAGTCGCCATGGAGTGCGGCTCGGATCATCTGCGAGGTTTCGGCAGGGATCAGATTTGAGACGACCGATACCAGGCCCGTACCGCCGACGCCCAGCGTGGCGAGAGCGAGCAGATCGTCGCCGGAGTAGACGCGGAAGCCGGGCGGAGCCTGAGTGATGAGATCAGCGATCTGGACGATGTTGCCGCTGGACTCCTTCACCGCTTCGATGTTCGGCGCCGCCTCAATGAGGCGCAGGATCGTGGCCGGCTCCAGATTGGCGACCGAGCGGGTGGGGATGTTATAGAGGACCACCGGCAGCGGGACGGCCTGGGCGATGGCACGGAAGTGCTGGAACTGGCCTTCCTGCGTGGGCTTGTTGTACCAGGGATTCGCGGTGAGGATGGCGGTGACGCCAGGCACCTGAGCGGCCGCCTCGGCTTTGGCGACGGCGTGGCGGGTGGAGTTATGGGAGCAGCCAGCCCACACAGGCACGCGGCCGGCAGCGGCCTCGACGACGATGCGGATGACCTGGAGCCATTCCGCCTCTTCCAGCGTGGGCGTTTCGGCGGTGGTTCCGCAGGCAAGGAGCCAGTCGATGCCGCTCTCCACCTGCCAGCGGGCGAGCGAGAAGAGCGCCGGCTCGTCGATACTCCCGTCCGCGCGAAAGGGCGTGACCAGCGCGGTGCCGCAACCCCGAAGCTCCATAACACCATGAGTCTACACCGGGTGCGGAAGGGCGAGCTGCGCGACCTGGCAGCGTGTTTAGAATGGGGCATGATCTCGGTGCTGATCCTGACCAGGAACGAAGAGCAGGACCTGCCAGGCTGCCTGGAAAGCGTCGCGTGGAGCGACGATGTGCATGTGTTCGACTCATTCAGCACCGACCGCACTGCCGAGATCGCCCGCGCTGCCGGAGCGCACGTCACGCAGCGAGCGTTCGACGGCTACGCCAGCCAGCGCAATGCCGCGCTGCGAACACTGCCCTTCCGCCATGAGTGGCTTCTGATGCTGGACGCCGACGAACGGCCGACGCTCACTCTGGTGGAGGAGATGCGGCGCGCCGTGACGGAGCCCGTTCCCGGTGTAAATGCTTATCGCATTCCCATCGCGTATTTTTTTCTGGACGGGTCGAGGCTCAGACATGCACAGACCACGCAGCTCTTCCTTCGCCTGGTGCGCCCCAGGATGGTGCGCTACGAGCGGGAGATCAACGAAGTGCTGAAAGTGGAAGGCGAAACCGGCGACCTGAAAAGCGACATCGACCATTTCCCGTTTTCGAAGAGTCTCGATCACTGGATACAGAAGCATAATGTGTACTCGACCATGGAAGCCGAGTTGATCGCCTCGGGGCAATTTCTCCAAAGCGCGTCGGTGAAGACGACGCTGTTCGGCAGGACGTTCCACGAGCGGCGCGTGGCGCGGAAGGCGCGGAGCTTTATAATCCTTCGCCGTTGTCCATCGGGTCGCACTGCATCGTGTCGCAGGGGGCGTATATCTGCGGCGCGACGCACGAATACAACACGCCTGAATTTCGCCTGGTTCACTTCCCGATGCGGCTGGGGCCGTACTCGTGGATTTGCGCGCGGGCCACGGTGAGTCCGGGCGTGAACGTGGGAGCAGGAGCGATTCTGGCGCTGGGCTCGGTGGCGACGCGGGATCTGGAGCCATTCGGAATCTACGCCGGCATCCCGGCACGCAAGGTCAAGGAGCGGCTGCGCAGCGCAGTGCCGATGAGCGACGAAGAACTGGGGTTGTAGCTACTTGGGGAAGAATCCCGGCTCATACCCCCGCGCAGCGAAAGAAACATTCCTCAGCGGCTAAAGCCAGACTCATCTTGCAACGGGTTACGGCACGAGTAAACTCGTGCCCTGATACAAGACACCGATTCCGGGAGTAATTTGTCGAGCTGCTGGAGCTACCTCAACTCCGAAAAGATCTCCTGAAAATCCCAGCAGCCGGTGCGGCTGGCGATCCATTCGGCGGCGCGGACGGCGCCTTCGGCGAATCCGC
>JASHRH010000213.1 GCA_030037475.1 Acidobacteriaceae bacterium | reverse complement strand
CGGCGGTGTAGCCGCGGCGCTGCGCCTCGGGCTGCGCGGCGAACAGCTCCCGGATCGCGTCGAAGGCCTTGATGTACGTCACGGGATTCGAGCGCGGGGTGCGGCCGATGGGGGTCTGGTCGACGAGAACGATGTCGTTCAGGCGCTCCACGCCTTTGAGGTCGCGGTAGACGCCCGTGGGATCGCCGCCCTCGATCCGGCCCAGCGCGTGCGAAACGGCTTTGTACAGAACTTCATGCACCAGCGTGGATTTCCCCGATCCCGAGACGCCGGTGATGCACACAAGGAGGTTCAGCGGAATGTCGACGTCGATGCCCTTCAGGTTATGCGCTCGCGCGCCGCGCAGGCGCAGCCAGTCGCGCGAGCTGCCCGGCGTTTTCCGGCGTGAAGGAACAGGAATCGTGAGGTGTCCGCTCAAATAGCGTCCGGTGATGGAAGCGGGATTCTCCGAGACTTCAGCGACGGTGCCGGCCGCCAGGACCTTGCCGCCGAATTCGCCCGCGCCCGGACCGAGATCCAGCAGATAATCCGCGGCGCGCAGCACGTCGGGATCATGCTCGACGACCAGAATGGTATTGCCCAGATCCCGCAGCTCGTCGAGGATACGGATGAGCCGCGCCGTGTCGCGCGGATGCAGCCCGATGGAGGGCTCATCGAGAACATAGAGCGCACCTACCAGCCGCGAGCCCAGCGAGGTAGCCAACTGGATGCGCTGCGATTCGCCGCCCGAAAGCGTAGACGCCAGCCGATCGAGCGTGAGATAGTCCAGGCCGACGGCATCCAGAAAATGCAGGCGCTGGCGGATTTCCTCGAGAATGCTGCCCGCGATTTCCTCCTGCATCGGCGTGAGCGTGAACGACGAGAAGAACTGCGCCGCCGCGCCGATGGTGAGCGAGGCCGCGTCGCAGATGTTCTTCTCCGCGATGCGCACGGCGCGCGCCTCGGCGCGCAGGCGCTGCCCTTTGCAGTCCGGGCAGAGCGCGTAGCCACGGTACTTCGAGAGCATCACGCGGACATGCAGCTTGTACTTTTTGCGCTCGAGGTACTCAAAGAAGCCATGCACCCCGACAAATCCGCCGTGGCCGTCGAGGACGAAGCTTTGCTGCTCCGCCGTCAGATCCCACCAGGGCACGTCAAGCGGGATACTGTTCTGGCGCGCGGCGCGGCGCAGCTCGGTCAGGTAACTGCGGTATTTCGGCCGGTTCCAGGGATCGATGGCGCCTTCGTCGAGCGTCTTCGCCTTGTCCGGAATGATCAGATCAAGATCGAAATCGATGGTGTTGCCGAATCCCTGGCAGCGCGGGCACGCACCGAAGGGATTGTTGAAGGAAAACAGACTCGGCTCCGGCTCACGATACGCTCGATGGCAGGTTTTGCACTCGAAGGCGGCGGAAAAACGCTGCCGCGTGGCGGGCGCGGCTTCGCCGCCAGGGCCGGTGGAGCTGCCTGCTTCCGTAGCTTTTCCTCCCACGACTTCGTAAAGAATTTCGCCCGACTCGCGGTAGCCGATTTCCGCAGCATCCACGATGCGGGCGCGGTTCTCGGCGGAGACGACGATGCGATCGACGAGAACGTAGACAGGCAGGGCAAAGTCAATTTCGAGGAGCGATTCCGGCGTAGAGAACTCGTAGATCGAGCCATTCTGGTACAGACGATTGAAGCCGCGCCTGCGCAGATCGAAGAGCCGCTCCCGCAGCGCGTCCGACAAAGCCGTTTTCGGCGTCTCCGCCGCGGACGCAGCTTTGCGCGTGCGTCGCGCCGCCTTCGCCGGTGCTGATTTTTCTTCGCCGGCAGGCGAAACCGGCGCAGCGGCCAGCAGCTGCACAGGAAAGAGCGCATGGAGACGCGTACCCTCGCCCAGCGCGAGAATCGTCGCGGCAATCTCATCTACGGTGTCGCGGCGGACCACCCCTCCGCAGACCGTGCAGTGCACCACGCCGCAGCGCGCCCACAGCAGCCGCATATAGTCGTAAATCTCGGTGGCCGTGGCCACCGTGGAGCGAGGATTGCGGGTGGAGTTTTTCTGGCGAATGGCAATCGCCGGGGCCAGCCCGTCAATCAGGTCCACATCGGGCTTCTCCATCCGCTCCAGAAATTGGCGGGCGTAGGCGGAGAGCGATTCGACGTAGCGGCGCTGACCCTCGGCGTAGATGGTGTCGAAGGCAAGCGAAGACTTGCCCGAGCCGGAGACGCCGGAAACGACGGTGAGCTTCCCGTGGGGAATGGCGCAGTCGATGTTCTTCAGATTGTGGGTCCGCGCGCCGCGGATAATAATCTCATCGCTCAAGACGGGTTTCCGGGACCGATAGATAAGGTAGCCCAGTTTGATTATAGTGGTGCGGATTGAGAGTCGATAGAGAATGAAGGATATGCACGGGAACGGGACGTGGCTTCTGCTGATCTTCGCCGCGGCGTGCGTTGCGGCGATGTTGTTCCTGCTCTATCTCACGGAGGCGGGACGAATTCTCCACGAGCGCATCCCCGATCGGCCGCGACGGCGGCTGCTGATCGCCGGAGCGAGCTTTCTGATCACGTTCATCGGCGTGCGGCTGGCGGTGGTCCTTGCCTATTACCATGTTCCGCCCTTCGGCTGGGTCACGATCGGTGGCATGCACGTCCACCATCTGGTCTGGGGCATTCTGCTGCTGCTGGTTTCCGGCTACGGCATGGTGGCCGAATGGGGCACGCGCGCCACGCCGCTCTCGCTGCTGGCCAGCCGCCTGGTGTCCATCTTCTACGGAGTGGGCGCGGCGCTCACGCTCGACGAATTCACGATGTGGCTGAACATCCGCGATTCCTCCTGGACCTTCCAGGGCCGCGAAAGCATGGACGCCGTGGTGGTCTTCGCGGCGCTGCTGGCGGCGGGCGCGTGGGGCGCGCCGCTGTGGACGAAGCGCCCGCACAAACCGCGGCGTCATAATCATGCCGGCAAACCGGTCGCACGGTAGCTCGGGCAACCTGCCTTCCCAATCTGCCAAAATCGGGCAGAGCCATTCGACTCCGCTCAGGCCAGGCTATCAGCCCCGGCTGACGGGCAGAGACTGGAGAAGATATGCACCGAACGGACATTTTGATTCTGCTGATCATGGCGGTGTGCGCGGCGGCGATGCTGCTGGTGCTGCACCTGACGCGGGCGGGAAGGATTCTGCACGAACGGATTCCGGACAGGCCGAGGCGGCGGCTGTTTCTGGCCTCGCTGAGCTTTTTCATCACGTTTCTGGCGGTGCGGCTTCTGGTGGCGGCAATCACGCACCACATCGGGCCGTTTGGCTGGGTCATGGTGCACGGGCGGCACATTCACCATCTGGTATGGGGGATCTTGCTGCTGCTGGTGACGGGGTACCTGATGCTGGCGGAGTTCGGCAATGGGCCGACGCCGATGTCGCTGCTGGTGAGCCGCCTGATCGCAATTGGATTTGGGATGGGAGCGGCTCTGACGCTGGACGAGTTTGCGCTGTGGCTGGATCTGAATGCGAACGCGTACTGGACGCGGCAGGGACGGGTGAGCATCGACGCGGTAGTGCTGTTTGGGGCGCTGCTGGCGGTGGGCGCATGGGGTGCGCCGCTGTGGACTCGGCGAGCGCGGGAGGCGAACCGCTGAGGCTCGGACAAGCCGGCGGCACAGTGGTCCCAGCAAGCTTGCCCTCCCACATCTGCCAAAATCGGGCAGAGCCGTTCGGCTCCATCGCTTCAGCGACTTCGCTCAGGCCAGGTTGTGGGGCATCCAAAGTTTCCACTCGGACACGGTATTCCCTCCCTTGATACCTGCCGGATTTCCCTGCCGATCCACAGGGCCTGCCACGCTATAGTCAAAGCGGCGATTCCCACGACCTTGCTCGGGCGTGGCAAGACGACCGGAACAGGACGGAGGCACAGCGATTCTGGAGGAGCCTGGGGACGATTTCTATCG
>JASHRH010000212.1 GCA_030037475.1 Acidobacteriaceae bacterium | reverse complement strand
TCTATCAAACTTAGTCTTTACTGGCAACAGTGAATCTATGGAAGAACAGAAAGCAAGGAGGATTTTTGCATCATCCGGCGGGGTGTTTTGCGTATAGGGAGGACAGAACGCGCCGAGGACCTGCATGGACGACTCGCCCCAGACTTTCCGAGAGCTCGTGGAGCGGCATCAGGCGCGGGTGTTCTCCATCGCGTACCGGATTGTGGGCGAGCGGGGCACGGCGGAGGAAGTGGCGCAGGACGTGTTTCTGGAACTGCACCGGCGGCTGGGACGGCTGGAAAGCGAGGATCACGTGACGGCGTGGCTGCGGCGGGTAGCGTGCCATCGGGCGACCGATGCGCTGCGGCGGCGGGCGGCACGGGCAGACACAGCGGCAGCGGCGTATGAGGACGGAATGGAGCTGAGGCCAGCAGCACCGGAGTTTTTGCCGCTGATGAACCGCGTAGAGCAACTGCTGCTGACCTTGTCTCCGGCGCAGCGGACGGTACTGTTGCTGCGGTACCAGGAGGATCTGGAGGCAGAGGACATTGCGATTGAGCTGGGCATGCCGCTGGCAACCGTGCGGAGCCATTTGCAGCGGGCAGTGAAGCTGCTGCGCGAGAAAGCCCAGCGGAGCCTGAAGGAGTATTGCCGTGGTTGAGCCAATCGACGATTTCGAACGGGAACTGCGCGAACAGCTGACGGCGCGCGACGCGCCGGATGGATTTGCGGATCGCGTGATGGCGCGGATTGCGGAGCGGGATGGGACGCGGGAGAGGCGGCGCTGGTTCCGGCAGCCGATGTGGCAATGGGCGACAGCGACGGCGATGGCCGCGGTGGTGGCGCTGGGCGTGGGCGTGCAGTACCAGCGCGAGCAGCGCCGGGAAGGCGAAGAGGCGCGGGCGCAGGTGATGCTGGCGCTGCGCATTACGGGAATGACCCTGCGCGACGTGGAGCGGAACATCAACAACCCGGTTAGCCGGCAAGGTCATTCCGGCAACCGAACGCGGGACCAGAAAGAGGACTGACTATGAATCGACGGGTGATTTTCAGAATTGGCGTGGCCGCGCTGGCGATGCTGGCAGGACTGGCGGCGCCGCTGCGCGCGCAGACAAACGGGATGCCGTTTCCGGACGCGTTGGCGAAGGAACTGGCGGCACGCGCCTCGAACTACACCGAGGTGACACTGGACCGGAAGATGCTGGATTTTGCCAGCAGCTTCATGAATGACAAGAGCGATTCGGAAGGGAAGCAGATCATCGCGAAGCTGAAGGGGATCTACGTCCGCACGTATGAGTTCGATAAGCCGGGGCAATACACGGCGGCGGACTTGGCGGAAGTGCGGCAGGCGTTTTCGGGACCGGACTGGGAACCGATCGTGAAATCGCGGGGAAAAGACGAAGCCGACGATATTTACATGAAGATGGTCAACGGCCAGATGATGGGCATGATTATCCTGAGCGCCGAGCCGAAGGAGCTGGACTTTGTGTACATCGACGGGCCGATCCGGCCGGAGGACCTGGGCGCGATCAGCGGGCACTTCGGGATTCCAGCCAATGTGAAGAGCCAGAGCGGAGCTCAAAAGTGAGGGCCGCGGCTGGATGGTTGCTGCCAGCCGTGCTGGCGCTGGTCCCGGTAACGGGGTGCGCCGCCTCCGGACATGACTTCGATGCGGTGGTGTCAGCGGTCGAGACGCGGTATCCGGCGCATGTGCAGAAGGTGCCGCTGATGGGGCTGGTGAGCTTCTGCGCACGCGTGGTCACGGGCAACGGCGTGAAGGGGATGCAGGTGGCGGAGTTCGAGAACTTCAGCAACCCGCCAGACGCGGTGGAACTGGACCGGCTCGTGAGCGACGCGCTGGGTTCCGGATGGCAACGGTTTGTGACCACACGCGACCGCAACGGCAATGTGTCGCTGATCTTCTCGCAACCGGATGGCCAGGCGATGCGGCTGATGATCGCCGATTACGAAAACGGGGAGCTGGATCTGGTGCGGGTCGAGGTGAACGGAAAGCAGATGCAGCACTGGCTCAGGAATCCGCAGAGCAGTGCACGAGAGCGTGATTACGGCCAGGGCACGTTGCCGGATTAGGACTGGCTTACGCCAGGGCTTTCTTCACGAGAGCCACGATCCTTTGTTCGTCGGCAACGGTTAGCTGTTTCAGTGCAAAGGCGACAGGCCACATATTTCCGTCGTCAAGCCTCGCTTTGTCGCTGAAGCCGAGAGTGGCATAGCGCGCCCTGAACTTGTTTGCATCCTGGAAGTAGCAGACGACCTGGCCGTCCCGGGCGTACGCGGGCATGCCATACCACGTTTTGGCCTCAAGGGACGGTACGGCGGCCCTGATGAGGGCATGAAGCCGCTCCGCCATTTTGCGATCGGGTTCCGGCATGCGGGCAATCTTCGCCAGCACTTCGGCTTCGCCGTCTCCCTTGCCCCGGAGCTCCGCGACGCGCTCTTTCATGGCGGCGCGTTCCTCTTCTGTGAATCCCGTGCCGGCCTTCCTGTTCGCAGGTTTCTGTTGCTTCGTCCTGGCTGCCACGTATCCTCCTGATTTCTCGCCCCAGGCAAGGGTGAACCGCTCCGCCTCAGTCTACCTGGAGTGAGCCATTTCGCGCGGCGAAGCGGCGTTGCGCCGCCATGCGATACTGTCCTTGCATGTACAAGCGAGTGGTTCTGAAGCTTTCCGGCGAGGCTTTGGCCGCGGGGCGCGGGTTTGGCGTGGATCCGGTGCGGATCCAGGAGATTGCGGGCGAAGTAGCCGAGGTTCACGACCTGGGCGTGGAAGTCGCCATCGTGGTGGGCGGAGGGAACTTTTTCCGCGGCGTGGCTGAGCAGGCAAAGGAGATGGATCGCGTTTCCGCCGATAACATGGGCATGCTGGGCACGGTCATCAATGCCCTGGCGCTGCAGGACTCGCTGGAGAAGCACCAGGTTCACTGCCGAGTGATGTCAGCCATCGGGATGAACCAGATTTGTGAGCCGTACATCCGGCGGAGGGCCATCCGTCACCTCGAAAAAGGACGGGTGGTGATTTTTGCGGCCGGAACGGGCAATCCATATTTCTCGACAGATACCGCCGCATCGCTGCGAGCGATGGAGACCAAGGCGGATGTGCTGCTGAAGGCCACGAAAGTCGAAGGCATCTACGACGCCGATCCGGTCATCCGACAGGACGCCGTCAAATTCGAGCAAATCACGTACATGGAAATTCTGCGGCTCGGGTTGAAGGTGATGGATACCACTGCGGTGAGTCTGTGCAAGGACAATAATCTGCCAATGATCATCTTCAATCTCAATCAGCCGGGCAATATCCGCCGCGTGATCTCCGGGGAGAAGGTCGGCAGCCTGGTGACCGCCTGAGCGCCCAGAGCCAAGCCGTTCCCCCGCTGATCGGCTCATATGGCGGCGGAGCTGCACGTGATGCGTCGGCCGCGAAGCCGTCGGTTGTCCGCAAGCGGAAAGATCATCTGCCGGCGCTGAGCGGGCTGCGCGCCTTCTCGGCGATGAACATCGTCTTTTACCATTTCTGCAATCCAGCGTGGTTCGGCCCGTTCTCGCCGGTGGTGAACAACGGCTATACCTCGGTGAGTTTTTTTCTGCTCCTTTCGGGGTTCGTGCTGGCCTACAACTATTCCGACCGCGCGCAGAAGGGCCAACTGAAAACCACGGAGTTCTGGATTGCGCGTATCTCCCGCCTGTACCCGATCTACCTGGTGGCACTGCTGGTTTCAGGCGGCATGCTCATGGCGGAGTGGCACGCGCGCTCGCACGCACAGTTCGCGTGGGGCGTGGTCCTGACTCCGCTGATGCTGCAGGGATGGAGTCCGTCACTGTCAACCTTCTGGAACACGCCGGCGTGGACGATGTGCACGGAGGCATTTTTCTACCTGATCTTTCCGTTTGTGGTGCTGTGGAGGCGGCCAAAACATCCGGGCAAGCTGGTGGCTCTGCTGCTGGGGCTGTGGTGCCTGGGGATGGTGCTGCCGAGTCTGTATGTGTGGTTTCATCCAGACGGGGTGCTGCACGCCAACCGGTACACGGACGGGTTCTGGATCCGGGCGCTGAAGTTCACGCCGCCGCCGCATGTGCCGGCGTTCCTGTTCGGAATCGTACTGGCGGATGTGGACGTGCTGATTCCGCGCGTTGGCCAGAAGCGATTGCTGCTGGGAGCGCTGGGGCTGGCGGGGATGGGCACGGTTCTGTACTACGGGGATCATCTGCCGTTCCCGCTGATGCACGACGGGCTGATGATGCCGCTGTTCGGCATGGCGATTCTGGGTCTGGCCGGGCACAATCCGATCGCTCGTTTCTTCGGGATCGCTCCATTCGTGGCTGTAGGACAGGCCAGCTATTGTCTGTACATTCTGCACTTCAACCTGTGGAACCTGATCCACGACCACCACATTGTGGCGAGCCTGGGGCTGTCGCGATTCGATCCGTGGCTGAGTTATTCGGTGCTGGTGCTGCTGGCGGTGCTGGCGATGAAGTACATCGAGCGGCCAGCGCAGAAGGCCATCAAGAAAAGGTTTGGGCTGGCGTAGCCAGGATCCTGCCGGACAGTGGCCATCACGCAGAAAAAAGCGGCAGGCCCGCAGGACTGCCGTGAGGATGTGTCAGGGACCCGATCTTCAGAAGCGGAACGTGGGGCCGATGGTGGCGCGCAGGTTGTTGTGCGTGCCGTTGGCGAGATAGATCTCATCGCCGGCGCTGATGCGCAGGCCGATGGGGCCGCCGAAAAACTCGATTCCGGCGCCGGGGTAGGCCGCGAAGTGAGTTCCCGATCCACCAATGCCGCTGACGGCGTTGCTGAAGTCGGTGGAGGAGACGTTATTGGGATTGCTGGTGCTGAAGTCGATGAAGCCCACCTGTCCGGTGACGAAGGCCGTTACCGGGCTGCCCGCGCCGATCTCGAATTTGGGACCGAAGAGGCCGGTGAGCGGGCGCAGGCCAGTCTTCACAAAGCTGGTGCTGATGCCGCCTCCGGAACTGCTGCTCGAGGTGCTGGTGTAGTTGCGGGCGAAGTCATAATCCATCTGAGCTTCCAGCGCTACCCAGCGATTGGTATTGACGTCGAGGTGTCCGCCAACGCCGACGAAGTTGATGGTGCTGCCGGGTGGGGTGAAGCGAAGATAGCTGCCGTAAACGCCGATCTCGACGTGGTCGTAGCTTTGAGCATGCACCCACGTCGGCGCCGTCAGGACCAGAGCGAGCCCAGCCAGCAGGGCAAGTTGTTTCATGGAGGTAACTCCCTCGGGAGAAGATTGTCTTCCGATAACTCGCCGGAACTGCTCTCCTGTGCAAACCAGGAGAAAAGGTTCCGCACTCGCTGAGTTGGATGCCATGCGCCCAGGGGCTGTTGGCACGGCGACGGCGAGCGGACCGCTGCATCGCGCAGCTGAAAAAGACATGCGCATGGTGGCGCGCCCATGGAAGGCAACCTTTCCATGAAGAGCCGAAGCGAGATAGCGGCGCTTAGAGCGAAACCAGCGATGCTGTGTCTTTTCAAGGTCGGTTCAGTGCGGCTTTTTTCCCACCCCAGCACGCCAACTTCAGGCGTGCCAGGGGCCCCGGTTTCTTCGGCGGAAAGCCGCGTCGAGGACTGCGGCTCTGAGGCACACCTTCGCTGGTTTCGCTCTAGCTGCGCGCGCGGGCGACGCGCTCGTAGACCTCGACGTATTCGGCGGCGGAACGCGGCCAGGAATAGTCCTGAGCCATGCCATTGCGCATCAGGGTCTGCCAGGCGTTCCTGTCGCGGAAAAGAGAGAGGGCACGCTGGATGGCGGCGAGGAAGTCCTCGGGGCGATAGCCCGGGAATTTGAAGCCGGTGCCGGTGTGAGAGGCGGGATCCCATTCCTGAACCGTGTCTTCAAGACCTCCAGTGGCGCGGACGACCGGCACGGTGCCGTACCTCATGCTGTGGAACTGGCTGAGGCCACAGGGCTCGTAACGGGAGGGCATGAGGAAGATGTCTGAGCCGGCTTCAACTTTGTGGGCCAGCGCCTCGTCATACATGATCCTGATCAGCGCCCGGCCGGGGAAGCGAGCGGCCATCGAGCGAAGCAGATTCTCGTAATACAGCTCGCCGGCGCCGAGGGCGCAGAGGACGACATCTTCCTGCATGAGCGAGTCGGCGATCTGCTCGAGCAGGTCGATGCCTTTTTGGGTGGTGAGGCGGCTGGTGATGCCGAGCACGGCGGTGGAGTCGCGGACAAGGTCTGCGCCGAAGGCGTGGAGCAGATCACGGCGGCATTCGGCTTTGCCGGCGAGGTTGGCTGGCGTGTAGTGCGCGGCGATGTTGCCGTCGCTGGCAGGATTCCAGTTTGAGTAATCGACGCCGTTGAGGATGCCGGTGAGGTCGGCGGCACGCTTCTGCAGGACGCCTTCGAGGCCTTCACCGAATTCGGAGGTCTGAATCTCCTGGGCGTAGCGCGGGCTGACGGTGGTGAGGCGATCGGAGTAGACGATTCCTCCCTTCAGAAAATTGAACTGGTCGTAGTACTCCACGCGGTCCATGGTGAAGATGTCCCACGGGAAGAGGAGACGCTCGACGGTCTGCGGCGGGAAAAGTCCCTGGTAGCCGGCGTTGTGAATTGTGAGGACCGTGCCGACATTGCGCAGGAGAGAATCAAAGTAATAGAGAACGCGCAGATAGACCGGCAGCAGGGCGGCCTGCCAGTCGTGAATGTGGAAGAGATCAGGGACGCCAAGCTGTTTGGAGGCTTCCAGCACGGCGCGGCAGAAGAGCCCGTAGCGCTCCCAGTTGTCGCGGTATTCGCCGCCGGCAGCGCCATAGAGGAACTCGCGATCGAAAAGCTCGGGGCAGTCGACGAAACAGGTCTGAACGCCACTATCGCTGCCGCCGTCGAGGATGGCGGCGAAGCGGGAATAGTACGGGAAAGGAATCGTCAGGCTGCGGATGAGATATTTCTTTTCCGGGATGCGCTCGCGGACCTGGCGGTAATAGGGCAAATAGACGGAAACCTCGTGGCCGAGAGCGGCAATTTCGCGCGAGAGCGAGCCAACGACCTCCCCGAGGCCGCCGGTTCTTACCCAGGGCGCGCATTCGGAAGCAGCAAAAGCGATCTTCATGCAGGAGGCTCCGTTGTTGGCATTTGTCCGATGCGAGGGAACCGAAATCTGAGAATAAACCCTGGCCGCTAACACAGCGCAACGAAGCACCCGCTGGTCACGGCACTGGCTCCGGCGCACAATCGATAAAGATGCCGCAGCGGGTAAATCGACCCAGGCTTGGACAGAACTTTCTGGTGAGCGCGACGGCGCAGGCGGCCATTGTGGACGCGCTGGGCGACCTGTCGGCGCGAACGGTGGTGGAGATTGGGCCGGGACGCGGCGCACTGACCGGGCTGCTGGCAGCGCGGTCAAAGCGGCTGGTGGCTGTGGAGCTGGATCGTGAGCTGGCGGGGCGGCTGCGGGCAAATTTCGCAGAGCGGGAGAACGTTGAGATCCTGCAGGAGGATGTGCTGGAGACGGACCTTGCGAAGCTGCGCGGTGGCGACGAGCGGCTGATCGTAGTCGGCAACCTGCCGTACTACATTACTTCGGAGATTTTGCTCCAGCTATTCCGCTACGCGGGCGAGATCGAGCGCGCGGTCGTCATGATGCAGCGCGAAGTGGCGGTGCGTGTTGCCGCGCAGCCGGGCCGGCGCGACTATGGCGTGCTCTCAGCAACGGCACAACTGTTCGCACACGTGGAGACGCTGATGACGCTGCCGCCAGGGGCGTTTTCGCCGCCGCCGCAGGTCCATTCGACCGTGCTGCGGCTGACGATGGCTCCGCGATTCCCGGAGCTGGGAGTGGAACCGGAGGATTTCATCGTGTTTGTCCGCGCCTGCTTCGCGCAGAAGCGGAAGATGCTCGGAAAAAATCTGCGGAACGCCGGATACGCGGCTGATGCGGTGATGGCGGCGCTGGAGGCGAGCGGCGTTCCGGTGAAGGCGCGGGCAGAAGAAGTGGATTTGGAGCGAATGGCGGTGGTATGGAAGCGGCTGTGGAAAAACTACGAAGATGTGCCGCAGGCCCATGGATAGCGCGGATGCCGGGCCAACAGCGGCAGCGCGGTACTGCTCGGGCTCTGCCGGAGCGCGTACGAAGCGGCTGCAAAGCTGGGACCGGGTGGCGCTGGAGCAATAAGAATTCTGTAATCGCGCATCTGCCAGCAACAGCCTGACGTTGACCATCGGGTGGGGCAGCTATGCTCCAGCCGGTTCGATGTCGTGAAACGTTTGACTGATCTTGCCGCTCAAACGGTAGCGTTCGAAGAGATCGAGGGTGAATTTGGCGTCGCGATAGGTGCCCGAGAGTTGATCGGCAATGAATTCATCATACGAGCCGCGAATTTCGTTTAGTCGAGCTTCCTTTACCGGGTCATATGAGGCAGCGGCGTCGTCGCCAAGTTCGAACCGGATCGCGTCTTTCAGCTTCCAGTAGTAATGCCAGCCTGCCAGGTCGTGGTGTGGTTTCATCCATAACGCTCGCACGGCATCCGGTCCGGCGATGTTTTCAAGCAAGATGAGATCGTATATTCGGCCGTTGAAGGTGATGATTTCATCCCCTCCGAGCAGACAATCGAGAAGCTGCCGTGGATCGACGAAATCCGTGGACTGCTGTGTGGTCGCGTCCAGTGCAGTCGCAGCGTGGAATTTCGGCGGCTTCTCACGATAGTACTCTCGCGCCTGACCGGGTCTGTCGATCCAGCCGGCAGATTGGTCCTTGTAGTAGTTGCAGGCAATGTCGAAGGCGATTCGCTTCATCGACTGGAGTATATCCGCAGCTTTCTTGTGGCTGTCAGCGCACGCTGACGCTGCCGTCCTCTTCGTGGGTGATGCGCTGGAAGAGCCAGACCATGGCTCCGGCAGCGAACGCGATGAGCGCGGTCCAGCGAAAGACGTCGACAAAGGCCCAGAGCATGGCCTGATGCTGGAGTTCGCGGTACATCGTGGCGAGGGCGGCAGGCTGTCCAGCGGCGTGGCCGAGCTGGCGGCTCAGATACGCGGCCGCGCCGGAAGCGTGCTGCTGAAACCAGGCGCCGGTTTGCGGGACAGCGGCGGCGATGCGGCTCTGATGGAAGGCCTGGCGGCGGATGAGCGCCGTTTCCGCCATGGAAATGCCAATGGAGCCGCCGATGTTCCGCACCAGATTGAAGATGCCGGTGGCGTTGCCGATTTGCTCGTTGCGCAGAGTCGCTACAGCCATGCTGGCGATGGGAACAAAGACGAAGCTGAGGGCGAAGCCGGTGATCACGATGGGCAGAAGCAGCGTTGTGGGACTTATGTCGAGATCGACGTCGGCAAAAATGATGGAGCAGATACCGAATACGGCGAATCCGGCGCAGAGGAGCCAGCGATTGTCGATGCGATGACTGATGATGCCCATGACCGGAAGACCAAGCATTGAGCCGAGACCGCGCGGAGCGACAACGATCCCGGCGGTGAGCGCGGTGTACCCGAGGACTTCCTGATAGAAGAGCGGCAGAATCGCAACGGTGACGTAGATGGCGATGCCGAGCATAAAAGTCAGCAGGCACCCAACAGCAAAATTGCGATTGCGGGCGAGGATGCGCAGATTCACCAGCGGCTGACGCCTGCGCCAGGAGTGCCAGACGAACCAGAGGAAAGAGACGATCAGGATGAAGACAGCCCAGCGCAGCCAGAGAGCGCCGAACCAGTCGTCTTCCTGGCCCTTGTCGAGGACTACCTGCAGACAGCCGGTCCAGAGACACAGCAGGCCGAAGCCGAGGTTATCGAAGGCGCCGGCTTTGGCGTGGCGGATGTAGGGCGGATCGTGGACGAAGCGGCTGATCATGAAAACAGCGAGGATGCCGACGGGAATGTTGATGTAGAAGGCGTAGCGCCAACTGAAAGAGTCGGTGAGCCAGCCGCCGAGGGTGGGGCCGAGGACGGGCGCGACGACAACACCGAATCCGAAGAGGGCCATGGCCTGGCCGCGCTTTTTTGGCGGGAAGGATTCGAGCAGGATGGCCTGGGAGAGCGGCTGAAGAGCGCCGCCGCCGGCGCCCTGGATAACGCGGGCGAGGAGGAGGACAGCAAGGGAGGGCGCAGCTCCGCACCAGAATGAAGCGGTGGTGAAGATGACGACGCAGGCGAGGAGGAAGCGCTTGCGCCCGAAGCGAAGGGCAAACCAGTTGCTGGCCGGCAGGATGACGGCATTGGCGATGAGATAGCTGGTGAGGACCCAGGTGGCTTCGGAGGTCGAGGCGGCGAGGGAGCCGGCGATGTAGGGGAGGGCCACGGACGCGATGGCGGTGTCGAGCACCTCCATGAAGGTGGCCAGCATGACGGAAACAGCGACAATCCAGGGATTGCCGGGGAGGATCGCTTCAGTAGAGACGGGGACTGTGCGCGGGCGCAGGGGTCTGGCGCCGGCGAGAGCAGGGGATTCGACCACCGTCGCCAAAGCGAACCTCCTGGAGGGCCTCGAACGCGAGAGGCGACGGTTCAGAGTAAGTTTTCCGGGCGTGGAAAGGCTGTGGCGCGCATCACAGGAGCAGGTTGCAGGATGGAGGGCTCCGGATGCGATCGAGGGCTGATAACAAGTCAGTAACTATTTGAGCTTCACCGATTCGGTAGCGTAAACATAGTGTGTGGGCATCTGATACCCGCCGCGGTGTGCCGAGGGCCCCTGCGAGTTCCCGCAACCGAGGCCTCACCAAGGCTGAAAGCCGGGGGGAAGCAGGGATCCTCCGGAACATTGCATGCGCGACGTGGCGCGATCATGGCATGTTCGGACGCAACTGTCTTCGTTCATGAAAAACCGGGCTCCCTGCAACGGCAGGAATCAGCGCAAAGGAGAGAGGAAAAAATGAAAGAGCGAAATCTGAAATCTGTCTGTCTGGTGTTATCGCTGGCGTGTGCGGCCTTCCTGCCGACGGGCTGCCTGAAAGTTCAGCCAGTGAAGCTGGCGTGTAACGCGAGTGCCCCGTCGATCTATCCGGGCGATGCGGAGACGGTTACCGCAACGCCGACGGACGTGATGACGAAGAAGAACTGGGACACAACGTACAGCTGGAGCGGCACGGGCGTAAGCGGCAATGGGACAACCGCGACGGTGGACACGAGCTCGCTGGCGCCGGGCGACTACACCGTGAACGGCCAGATCAAGGAAGGCAAGAAGGGCAAGGAAGGCGAGACCGGCAATAAGAAGAATCGGGCGAACGAGGTCGCGTCCTGCCAGGCGCCGTTTACAGTAAAGGCGTTCGAGCCGCCGACGGTGAGCTGCTCGGCCGATCCAACGACGGTGCAGCCGGGGCAGAGCTCGACCATCACGACCACGGCCAGCAGCCCGCAGAACCTGCCGCTGACGTACAGCTACTCGGCTTCGGCGGGATCGATCAACGGGACAGATACCACGGCGACGCTGTCCACGACGGGAGCCCCGTCAGGGACGATCACCGTAACGTGCAGCGTGGCGGACAACAAGGGTCATAACGTCTCGGCAACGACGACGGTGGACGTGCAGGCACCGCCTCCTCCGCCGGCTCCGAAGACACAAACGCTGTGCTCGATCACGTTCGATAAGGACGCACGGCGGCCGACGCGGGTGGACAACGAAGCGAAGGCGTGCCTGGATGATGTGGCCCTGAACGCGCAGCAGAAGCCGGACGCAACGGTTGTACTGGTGGGCAGCTCGGCGCCGACAAAGACGCCAAAGACCCGCTGGGAGCGTAAGCACTGGCCAACGGCCGAGAAGCTCGCGGCGCAGCGCGCGGTGAATACCAAGGACTACCTGGTGACGGAGAAAGGCATCGACGCCAGCCGGGTCCAGGTGCGGACGGGCGCCAGCAGCCAGAATGAGGTGCAGGACTACCTGGTTCCGGCGGGGGCGAACTTCGACAACGACGTGCCGGGGACGACGGCGGTGGACGAGAGCCAGTACACAGCGCAGCCGCGGAATCCGGCGCACCACCATCACCATCATCACCACAAAGCGGCCTCTGCAAAGACGCAGCCGAGCACGAAGTAGCTGAGCCTCTCCAGGGGAAAGCACAGGGCTGGCCGGACTCCCGGCCAGCCTTTGTGCATTTACGCGGGAAATGTCCCGGTTCTCCACATCCCCGAAGAAGATAGACTGCTGAATGGATCCAGGTTACCAGCGGGTGATTTCTGCCGGGGCAGGGAAGATCCGACCGTCGGGACCGGTGGTAGACTCGGGGCAAATTCTCTGATTTTCGCACATGGCGCGAGGCGGGAAGTCCGTTCTGCGCGCCCGGAATGGAGCAGCAACGTGGCAGACGATCGTCAGCGCGCCGTAGAACTGGCGCTATCGCAAATTGAAAAGCAGTTCGGCAAAGGATCGATCATGCGGCTGGGCAGCCGCGAGGCGGTGGTGCCGATCGCGACGATTTCGACGGGTTCGATTTCGTTCGACGCGGCGCTGGGCGTGGGCGGTGTACCGCGCGGCCGCGTGATTGAGGTCTTCGGGCCGGAGTCGTCGGGCAAGACAACGATTTGTCTGCAGATCATCGCCGAAGCGCAGAGGAACGGCGGAATGGCGGCGTTTGTCGACGCCGAGCATGCGCTGGATCCGGGGTACGCTCAGAAGCTGGGCGTAGACGTGGACAACCTGCTGGTGTCGCAGCCGGACTACGGCGAGCAGGCGCTGGAAATTACCGAAGCGCTGGTGCGGTCCGGCGCGATTGACGTGCTGGTGGTGGATTCGGTGGCGGCACTGGTGCCCAAGGCGGAACTGGACGGCGAGATGGGCGACTCGCATGTGGGCCTACAGGCGCGGCTGATGAGCCAGGCGCTGCGGAAGCTTACCGGAACCGTATCGAAATCAAGAACATGTCTCATCTTTATTAATCAAATTCGTGAAAAAATCGGCGTCATGTTCGGGAACCCGGAAACCACCACCGGCGGGCGGGCGCTCAAGTTCTACTCGTCGGTGCGGGTCGACATCCGGCGGATTGCCGCGGTCAAGGAAGGCGAGACGGTGGTGGGGTCGCGCACCAAGGTGAAGATCGTGAAAAACAAGGTCGCGGCGCCGTTCCGCGATGCGGAGTTCGACATTCTGTATGGCGAGGGCATCTCGCGCGAAGGGGATGTGCTCGACCTGGCTGTGACGAACAACATCGTGGAGAAGAGCGGCGCGTGGTTCAGCTACGCGGGCGAGCGAATCGGGCAGGGACGCGAAAACGTGCGGCAGTTCCTGAAAGACAACCGCGACACCTTCGGAAAGATCGACAAGCAACTGCGCGAGAAGCTGGGGATCGGAGCGAAACCGGCAGCGCCGGAGCCTCCAGCGGTGCCGCCCAATGGCGCGGCGCATGCGCAGGAAGCGGTGCGGCCGAGGGGCAGGGCGTAAGGGGATTACGGGCCACGAATTGCGTGCGCAGGGTGCGGCAGCTCTCTGCGCCTGAAGTGTCTTGCAACTCGTCGGCGGAGGGGACCGGGGTTTGGCGCGTCACGGATCGGAATCGCGCCGATCCGAGGACATCCCCAGAGGCCGTGAGGTGCATCGAAATAAGCGCATTCCTGCGACAGAATCAGGATCCGGGTTAACTCCTGCTCTACCAAAGACCCACGGTACGATGGCACAGACGGTACAAACGGATTCCAGCAAGAGTCTGCTGGTGAACAGTGACCTGCGCCGCAATGGGGCGGAGCACTCGACGCACAGCGCACATTTTTATTCAAGCGATACGCTCCTGATGAACGAGATTGGCCGGCGGCTGGCGGGCGCGCTTGCCGACGGCGGATCGGCCCTTGCCCTGGCGACACCCGAGCACCGGCGGGAGCTGGAGCGAGAACTGGGGCTACGCGGTCTGGACGCAGCACGGCTGGCGCGGCAGGGACGATGGGTGGCGCAGGATGCTGCGGAGACTCTGGCCACTTTCATGACGGAGAGCTGGCCGGACGAGGACCGGTTTGCGCAAATAGTCGGAGAGCTGGTGGATCGAGCGGCTGAGGCCGCCATCCGGGCTGGAGCTGCCGATCGTCCACAGATTGCCGTTTATGGCGAAATGGTGGCTGTGCTGTGGGAGCAGGGGAAAACGGGCGCGGCAGTCCGCCTGGAAGAATTGTGGAACCAGCTTGCGAAGACGCGGCGGTTCCACCTTTCCTGCGGATGGCCGCTGCGGTTCTTCTCGCATGACCGGGACGGCATGGTGCTCCAGCGGATCTGCTCCGAGCACAGCCACGTGGTGCCGGACCAGGGCTACGACAGCATGAGCGAGGAGGAACGTCGCCGCAACACGGTGCTGTGGCAGTTGAAAGCTCAGGCGCTGGAAGAGGAAATCCGGCAGAGCCGGAAGGTGCAGCAAACGCTGCAGGCGCGCGAGGCGGAGTTGCGCGACTTCCTGGAAAACGCGGTAATCGGGATGCAATGGCTGGCGCCGGATGGAACCGTCCTGTGGGCGAACCGGACCGGGCTGGAGATGCTGGGCTACGAGGCGGGGGAGTACGTGGGCCGCGCGATAGCGGATTTTGTGCCCGATGCGGGCGCGGTGGCGGAGATCCTGCGCCGGGTCCGGATGTGCGAGACGATCCGCGGGTATGAACTGCCGATGCGGCGGGGCAACGGCACGATTTGCTGGATTCGGATGGACGCCAATCCCTGGGTTCGCGACGGGGAAATCCTGCACGCGCGCTGTTTCCTGGTGGATATCACGGGGAGGAAGCGCGCGGATGAAGCGCAGATGCTGCTGGCGGCCATCGTGGAGTCTTCGGATGATGCCATCGTCAGCAAGAATCTGGCCGGGATCGTAACCAGCTGGAACGCCGCGGCGGAACGGATCCTGGGATACACGGCGGAAGAGATGATCGGGAAGCCGATCCTGACCATCATTCCACCGGAGCTGCACGGGGACGAGCCGGAGATTCTGCGCAGAATCCGGGCGGGCGAGCACATCGAGCACTTCGAAACGGTGCGCGTGACAAAGAGCGGGGAGCGACTGGATGTGTCGCTGACCATTTCGCCGGTGCGCAACCTGCATGGAAAGATCATTGGAGCGGCGAAGGTCCTGCGCGACATCACGGCGCAGAAGAAGCTGGAAGCTGCGCTGCACACCACGGAGCGGCTGGCGTCGGTGGGGCGGCTGGCGGCGACGGTGGCGCATGAGATCAACAATCCGCTGGAAGCGGTGACAAACCTGATCTATCTGGCACGACTGGATCCGGAGCTTTCGGAGAGCGCGCGCACCTGTTTGGCTACGGCCGACGAGGAACTACAGCGCGTCTCCCACATCGCGCGGCAGACGCTGGGCTTCTACCGGGACACCTCGCAGCCGATGACCATCAATGTGGCGGAGGCGATCGAGGAAGTGCTGGCGGTTTACAACCGGCGGTTGCGGTACAAGGAAGTCAGGGTGGACCAGCACGTGCAGCCGGGTTTGACGGTGTGTGCGCTGTTGGGCGAGTTCAAGCAGGTGCTGTCAAACCTGGTGGCGAATGCCATCGATGCGGCGCTGAACCGCACGGAGATCCGAATTCGAGCGTGGGCCGGGCGCCACCCCATGACAGGTGTGCCCGGAATCCGCCTGACAGTGGCCGATCAGGGTGTGGGAATTCCGGCTGCCAACCGGCGCAGGATTTTCATGCCGTTCTTCACAACGAAGAAGGATTTCGGAACCGGGCTGGGGTTGTGGATCACGCGCGATCTGCTGGAGAAAAAAGGCGGAATGATCCGCTGCCGCAGCCACGCAGCCGGCGAAAGCTCCGGTCAGCCGGGAACGGTGATGATGCTGTTTCTGCCGACCGCGGAGGCTCAGGAGTGCGTCGCGGCGGCTGCCTGAGGGCCGTCTACTTGCGGTGCAGCAGCGCATGAAGCTTGTCCATGCGCAGGCCGAGGCGCTCGCTCATCTCGGCGTAGAGAAAGCCGCGGCCGGGCTGATAGGGCTGAACCCACACTCCATCGATCACAAACTGTGGGATGGCACGCTTCCCGACGTGGGCGACGACCTCGTCGATGGCGCCGGGCGTTTCCTCGACATCGATCTCGGTGTAGGGGATGTGATTGGCATCGAGAAAGCGCCTGGCTTCGCGGCAGTCGCGGCACCAGGAGGCGGAGTAGACAACGATCTGCACGAACCTTAGGGTATACGGTTCACGGTTTACCGGACAGGAGCCGGAATACAGGGTGGTGTCTCAGTTTGGAAGAAAAACATCCCTCAGGGGCTCAAGCCCGGTTTTATTTTGGGGCATTTAACGTACGGTCTGAAGCCCGTATCCTTCAAACTGAGACATTACCGAATACAGGGCGCAGGGCGGAGCGTGCGTCCTCATGACAACTGTCACGTTGCTTTGCTGACAATCTCCACTGGGAGCGGACGCCGGGGCGCGTAATTCTGATTCTGCCGCTGAAGCATATTCTGCGCGGCAGGAGAGACGCGATGACAGCCACGGCAGTTATTCCCGGAGCGGAGCAGACAGGCCGCGCCGCCTGGCCGGCGCCGGTTTCGCAGACGCGGACGGTCGCGCACCTGCACGATGTGACCAGGCGCTATGGGCCGGTGACGGCGCTGAACCGCTTTTCGCTGGAGCTGCGCGGCGGGGAGGTCGTGGCGCTGCTGGGGCCGAACGGGGCGGGCAAGACCACAGCCGTGCGGTTGCTGCTGGGACTGATCGCGCCGACCTCGGGTTCGGTGCGCGTCCTGGGGCGCGATCCGCGGGATTCCGCCGCGCGCACGCGCATCGGCGCCATGCTCCAGATCAGCCGCGTGCCGGAAATGCTGCGGGTGCGCGAGCACATCGACCTGTTTCGCAGTTATTATCCGCAGCCGCTTCCGGCCGCGGAAGTGGTGCGCCTGGCGCGGCTCGAAGGCGTCGAGAACAAATTATTCTCCAGGCTCTCCGGCGGGCAAAAGCAGCGGACACTGTTCGCGCTGGCACTGTGCGGGAATCCGGACCTGATTTTTCTGGACGAGCCGACGGTAGGACTGGATATCGAGTCGCGGCGCGCCATGTGGGAGCAGATTCGCGCTCTCTCCGCGGCGGGCAAGACGATCCTTCTGACCACGCATTATCTGGAAGAGGCCGATCTGCTGGCCAGCCGCGTCGTGGTGATCAACAAGGGGCGCATGGTGTGCGAGGGCACGCCGGCGGAGATCCGGCAGCGCGTCTCGGGAAGGCGCATCCGCTGCATCACGCAGCTTGACCCCGAATGGCTGCGAACGCTGCCGAGTGTTTCCCTGGTGGAACAGGACCGCGAAGCGGTGGTGATCCAGGCCGAACACGCGGAGCCGGTGGTGCGGGCGATGCTCAATCGCGATCCTGAATTGCATGGGTTGGAAATCGCTTCTGCCGGGCTGGAGGAGGCGTTCCTGGCGCTGACGGGAGAAGAAACCAAACAAGTCTGACGTGCTGCGGGCTCCATGCTACTGGCTAAAGACTGGAGAGGAGAAAAAATCATGGCGAGCAATGCAATGACAATCGAGCCGCGGGCACTGGGGATGGGTTACTATGCGCGCATTTTCAGCAAGGAGACACGGTACGAATTCGTCCGCATGCTGCGCACGAAGGCGTTTTCGCTGTCGGTGATCGGGTTTCCGGTGATGTTCTTTCTGCTGTTCGGAGTATCGAACAGGAGCAGCGGCTTCGGCCAGTATCTGGTGCCAGCTTATAGCTGTATGGGCGTGGTATCGGCGTGCCTGTTCGGCATCGGCATGGCGATGGCGCTGGAGCGGGCGCAGGGATGGCTGGAGGTGAAGCAGGCCAGTCCCATGCCACCTATTCTGTATCTCGGCGCCAAGGTCATGGGCTGCGCGGCGTTCTCGGTCATCATCGTGGGACTGCTGGTGCTGCTGGGCGTTACGCTGGGCGGCGTTACCATCACGGCCGCGCAGGTGCTGGGGCTGTGCGGCGTGATCCTGGCGGGATCTGTGCCGTTCACGGCGATGGCGCTGCTGGTGGCGCTGCTGGTGCCGGCGAATTCGGGGCCAGGCATCATCAATCTGATTTACCTGCCCATGTCGTTCTGCAGCGGATTGTGGGTGCCGTTCATGTTTCTGCCGAAAGCTGTGCGGCAGATCGCGCTGCTTCTACCGCCGTTCCACTTGTCGCAACTGGCTCTGGGGGTGGTGGGAGCGGGAACGCACGAACCG
>JASHRH010000211.1 GCA_030037475.1 Acidobacteriaceae bacterium | reverse complement strand
CATCGCCGCAATCATGTTGTTCAGCAGTTGCCCGGCCCGCCCGACGAACGGTAGCCCCTGCGCGTCTTCGTCGGCGCCCGGGCCTTCGCCCACAAACATCAGCCGCGCATTCGGATCGCCGTCTCCAAAGACAATGGTGTGCCGCCCCAGCTTCGCCAGCGGACACCGCTGACAGTCGCCGATCTCTTCGCGGATCGCCTCCAGCGCGGCCGCTTTGTCCTTCGGTGCCACCGGCGCGGCTTGTTCCTCAAACATCGAAAGTGACTGGACAGCGGGTGCGGATCGAGGCATCGTTCGGTCCTCCGGTGCAGCCGGCTCGGCCGCGAGTTCTTGTTCTGGATCAGGCACCGCTGCTTCAGAAGTTCCGCCGCACGCGGAGTGCCGGTAGAAGTCGAAGATGCCCAGGTCGCGAAAGTATCCAATCCGCGCCCGCACCGCTTCTTCAGCTTCCGGGGAAAGCCGCCGCACGCGCCTCAGTCTCCGCTCACCGGCGCATCCGACTCGGCCAGCACTTTCCGTGGCCGGCGCAGCGCCAGAATCTCATCCAGAATATGGTCGGCCAGTTCGCGCTTCCGCATCTCCGGCAATTCCATGGCACGGTCGCGGGTCAGAAAGGTCACGGCATTCCGGTCCGCGTCGAACCCCACGCCCTCGCGCGAAACGTCGTTCAGAACGATAGCGTCCGCGCCTTTGCGCAGCAGCTTGTCGCGTCCGTGTGCCAGCGCGTCCTGTGTTTCCGCCGCAAATCCAATCACCAGCATCCCCGCCCGCCGCTGCGCTACAACCTCTGCCAGAATGTCCTGCGTCGGCTCCAGTTCCAGCGTCAGGGGCCCGCTGCGGCGCAGCTTCTGGTCTGCCTGCACGCGGGGCCGGTAATCGGCCACCGCCGCGGCCTTGATCACGATCGTCGTCTGATCCAGCCGGTTCATCACTGCCTGCCGCATCTCTTCCGTCGTCACGACTGGAACGACCTCGACATTTGCGGGCGGCCGCAGCGCCGTCGGCGCCGTCACCAGAATCACGCGCGCTCCGCGCCGCTGCGCGGCCTCCGCCATCGCGTAACCCATCTTCCCGCTCGACCGGTTTCCAAGGAAACGCACTGGATCGAGCGCCTCGCGTGTGCCGCCGGCCGTCACCAGCATGGTTTCTCCGGCCAGGTCGTTGCGATGCTGCAGCACGCTCAGCACCGCGTCCACAATCGCTTCGGTCTCCGCCAGCCGGCCCGCGCCAGTCATGCCGCACGCCAGATAGCCGCTCTCCGGCGAAACAATGCGCACGTTGCGCCCGGCCAGGGTCTCCAGATTCGCCCTCGTCGCCGCATGTTCCCACATATTCACATTCATCGCCGGAGCCACGATGACCGGCGCCGTTGTCGCCAGATACAGCGCGCTCAGAAAATCGTCCGCGATCCCGTGCGCGAACTTCGCCAGCGTATTCGCTGTCGCCGGAGCGACCACCAGCGCATCCGTGGTCTGCGCCGCATCCATGTGCTCAATGGAGGAAGCTGCCTCCGCCCCCGGCTCACCCGCGCCTGATCCGTCAGCATCCCACAGCCCCGTAATGACCTTGTGCCCGGTGAGCGCGGCAAACGTCAGCGGCTGCACAAACTGCTGCGCCGCCTCGGTCATCACCACGTGCACGTCCAGCGCGTGCTTTTCGAGTGCCCGCACCAGCTCCGCAGCCTTGTAGGCGGCAATGCCGCCGCACACGCCGACCGTGACTTTCATAGAGACAGTTTACTGCGGGAAATGTGGAAGGATGGCGAAAGATCCGGGTGCCCCACCCTTGTCGCGCAGCGACAGGATGGGACGAAATCTCAATTCTCCGTGCTCTCCGTGTCCCCTGTGGTGAACCAGATCCGGGTGCCCCACCCTTGTCACGCAGCGACAGGGTGGGCGCGCTGACTCCTGACTCCTGATCGCTGACTCCTGTTTTTACGACGCGAACCTCGGCACGTCCGGCGATTCGATCTCCGGCTTCAGCACCTTCGCACCGTCCGGCTTCACGTACGCAATCTTCCCCGCGGCGATTTCGTCCTGCGCCACGCGGCACGCTTTCTTCGACTTCGCCGGAACCAGCGGCTCGGCCCCGTTCTGTAGTTGCCGCGCCCGCCGCGCCGCCACCAGCACGTACCGGAAGTTGCTGTCGAACTCCTGCTCGATGCTCATGCCTGTTCCTCCGCTCCCATCCTATGCTGCGCCCATGGAATCCGCTGTGGTCTCCGTTACGCCGAACGCCTCCAGCACGGGCCGAATCCTGGTCTCGGAATTCGCCGTGCGGCATCCCTCCGCAATTTCCAGCAGCCGCTCGGCATCCGGTGTGCCGGCTGCTCCATTCCGCCGGATGCGCTCCGCCGCCACGATCGCGGCCATCTCCTCCACGGCCCGGTCCAGAACATCGTTGACCAGAATATAGCCGTAGTCCCGGTAATTCTCAATCTCCAGCCGCGCTCGGGCCAGCCGCCGTGCGATGATCTCCTCCTGCACCGCGCCTTCCGCCCGGCTGCGGTTGCGCAGCCGCGTCGCCAGCACCTCCGGCGACGGCGGCATGAGAAAGATCGACACCGCCTCCGGACATTTCTCCCGCACCTGCGCGGCGCCCTGCACGTCGATATCCAGCAGCAGGTCGCGGCCTTGTGCAAAGGCCTCACGCAACGTGCTGCGCGCCGTGCCGTAGTAGTTCCCGAACACTTCCGCGTATTCCAGAAACTCGTTGTTCCGGACCATCTCCTCAAAGTATTCGCGCGTCGTGAAGTGATATTCCCGCGAGTCCACCTCCGAGCCCCGTGGTCCCCGCGTCGTCCACGAGACGGAAAATTCCAGCCCCGCCACCAGCGACCGCAGTTGATTCACGATCGTCGACTTTCCCGACCCCGACGGCGCTGAAATGATGAACAGAATCCCGGCCAAGCGTCCTCTTCCCTCCAAAGGTTTTCTTCCGTTTCTCAAACCCTTCGACAGCACCCTCGAGTCGCCGCGCTCCGTCCCACTGCGCTCTGTGCTCTGAGCTCTGTGCTCTTCCTGATCCGAAATCCCGAACCCCGACCCCTGCCTCACTCCAGATTCTGCACCTGCTCTCGCGCCTTCTCGATCTCGGCCTTCATTGCCAGCCCGGCTTCGGTCACGCGCGTGCCGTTCCCCGCCACGCCGCTCGTTTTCGACAGCAGCGTATTCGCCTCGCGATTCATCTCCTGCAGCAGGAAATCCAGTTTCTTGCCCACCTCGCCGCCTTCGTCCAGCAATCCCGTAAAGTGCGCAAGGTGCGTCCGCAGCCGTGTCACTTCTTCTTCCACGTCGCTGCGGTCGGCAATCAGCGCGGCCTCCTGCAGGATCCGGTCCCGATCGAACCCGCCGTCCACGCCCGGGGTCCCCGTCACGTCCCCGTGACGGGGTGAGAGCATCGATTTCAGCCTCTGCGACAGCCGCTCGAAATACGCCTCCTGCACCTTGTCCCGCAGCAACGCCGCTTCACCGACGAGCTTGCGCAGCCGTTCCATCCCCGCGCGCAGCTCCCGTGCCAGCGCCGCGCCTTCCTGCTCGCGCATCGCGTTCAGCGCCGCCGCCAGGGCCTCGATCTCTCCCAGCGCCGCGGCTTCCACGGCTGCCATCTCCTCTTCTCCGCTGCGCGCCTCCGCCAGCAGCACGCCGGGCAGCCGGAAGACCACGTTCAGGTCCGGCTCGCCGCTCAGCCCGTGCTCCTTCGCCGCCGCGCGAAATGCCTCCACGTACGCGGCCACCAGCGCATGATCGTAGCCGGCTTCGGCCTTCTGGCTGCGCTCCAGATTCAGCGTCACCTCCACGTGCCCGCGACGCAGCTTCTCTTTCAGCACCCGCCGCAGTTGCATCTCCAGCCCTTCGGCGCCCGCCGGCAGCCGCAGATGCAGATCCAGGAACCGGTGATTCACGCTTTTCAGGCTCAGCGTAAAGCCGAGTGTCTCCGACACGCGGCCCATGCGCCGCGCAAATCCCGTCATCGAATACACCGGCTGCGCAGCTTTCCCCTTGTCTTTCGTCTGGTTCATCGTTGCGATTTCCCTGTCTCGATCGTTTCCACGGCCTGCGCCGTCAGCGCCGCGGCAATCCCCGGCTCTGCGTCTCCGTGATGACTCCCGTTCCCTTCGCCGATATCCATGAATTGCAGGCGATAGAGTTTCTGATACGTCGGCGAAGTCTGCAGCAGCTCCTCGTGCGATCCGATGGCCGTGATCCGCCCCTGCTCCAGCACCGCAATCCGGTTCGCGCGCCGCACCGTCGACAGCCGATGCGCGATCACGATCACCGTGCGTCCCGCCATCAGGTTTCCCAGCGCCTCCTGCACCAGCGCCTCGCTCTCCGCGTCCAGCGCCGACGTCGCCTCGTCCAGGATCAGCACCGGCGCGTTCTTCAGGATCGCCCGCGCAATCGCCAGCCGCTGCCGCTCGCCGCCGGAAAGCCGGAACCCTTTCTCGCCGATCGCCGTGTCGTAGCCCTCCGGCATTTTCAGGATGAACTCGTGTGCCAGCGCCGCTTTCGCCGCCGCTTCCACCCGCGCGAAGGCTACGTCCGGCTGCCCGTATGCAATGTTGTTTCGCACCGTGTCGTTGAACAGGATCGTCTCCTGCGTCACCTTCCCGATCTGCGCCCGCAGTGACGCCAGGCTCACCTCGCGCACGTCGCACCCATCGATCCGGATTCGTCCGCCGGTTACGTCGAAGAACCGCGGGACCAGATTCACCAGCGTCGATTTCCCCGCCCCGCTCGGCCCCACCAGCGCCACTACTTCTCCGCGATGGATGGTCAAATCGACGTTCTCCAGCACCACGCGCGGCCCTTCACGGTTCGCATCCTGTTCGCGGTAGCAGAAGCTCACGTTTTCCAGTGCAATGCGATCGTGGAACGGCTTCAGCGTCTGCGGATGTTTCGCCTCCTGCACCTCGTCCTGATCGTCCAGGAAATTGAAAATCGCCGCCGATGCTCCCGCGGCCTGCTGGAAGCTGTTGTAGTACTGTCCAAACCGCCGGATGGGATCGTAGAGCTTGAACAGCGCCACGATGAAGGCGAAGAACGTGCCCACCTGCATCGCTCCGTGGCCGATCTCGTTGCGGCCGATCCACAGCAGCGCCGCAATCGCCACCGCGCCGATAAAATCCATCAGCGGCGACGTGATCGCCTGCGCCCGTACCACCCGGAGGTTCGCCCGGAACAGCCGCTTCGCTGCCTGCCGGAAGCGCACCAGCTCCCAGAACTCCATGTTGAACGCCTTCACGATCCGGTTGCCCGTGATCGTCTCGTGCAGGATGTTCTGGATGTCGGCCAGCTTGTCCTGGCCTCTGCGCGTCGTCCGCCGCACGTCCCGTCCGATCCGCACAACCGATCCGATCGCAATCGGGATGAACAGCAGCAGCACCCACGCCAGCCGGTGCCCCAGCGCGACCACGACCAGCGCCATGAAGATCAGCGTGCAGATTTGCTGCAGAAAGTCCGACAGGATTGTCGATGTCGCGTACTGCACCCGCTCGATATCGGTAATCAGTGCCGACAGCAGCGTCCCCGTCGTGTGCCTCTGGAAGAACGAGACCGATCGACGCAGCATCCCCTCATAGAGGTCGTTGCGCAGGTCGGTAATCATTCCGAATCCCGCATAGTTCGCCAGATACGTCCCCGCGTAGTCGCAGATGCCCTTCAGCAGCGTTGCCGCCACCAGCGCAAAGGCAATCACGCCCCAGTCGTTCTTAATGGGCAGAAAATGCGGCAGCAGCATCTGCGGCGTCACGGAGATGTGCCACCGCTGCCCGATCGCGCCCAGCATGTTGGTCTCATTCGCCCGCGCGGTCGCGGCATGTGGGTTCAGCACGTTGTCGAAGATCGGCCCGATCAGCAGAACGCGGTAGGCATCCAGCGCGCCCACCCCCGCCGCCAGCGCCACGGCGGAAACCGCCTGCACGGCGTAGCGGCGCGCGTACACCAGCAGGCGCCACAGGCGCATCATAAGCGCGCGCGTCTCCGCTCGTGGGTTGGGAGCATCTCCTTATTTTATCGCGCGCCGCATACATGGACTGCTGGCGCGATTGCCGGGCGCCCCTGTCTTTAGCATTCTCGTCCTGCACAGCAGGACTGCGGTAGAAGCGCCGGGCTTCAGCCTGGCGAATCGGTCTGCTCAATTTGCGGGCCTTCAGGCCCGGCCCTCACGCGGGTGCGGGTGCCCCACATCTGCCCGGTTCTGGCAGATGTGGGAGGCCACGAACCCGAACCCGCGAATACTTGGCTGACTACTGACTACCCTTTACCGATCACTGGCTCCAGATATTGATAGCTCGTCCGCACCGCGTCGATCGCCGGCCCTTTGGTCTGGTCCTGCTCCACAAAATAATGTTCCACGCCCAGCCGCTCGCCTTCCGCCAGGATCGCCTTCCAGTCCAGCGTTCCCTTCCCCACCGGGACAAAATGCGCCGAATCCTGGTCCATATCGTAGGAAATCGGGAACCCCGCCGCGCGGTCTTTCAGGTGCAGCATCTTCAGCCGATTCCCCAGCCGCCTCATCAGCGTCACCGGATCATGTCCCGCCTGCGCTGCCCAGTAGCAGTCCACCTCGAAAAACACCACCTCCGGATCGGTCTCCTCCAGCAGCACGTCGTAGCCGGTTTTCTCCGTCGCCCCGGTACCCGCCGCGAATCTACCCTGCGAGGACAGCGGTCGGAACTCATAATCGTGATTGTGGAAGGCGAAGCGCATGCCCATCTCCTTCGCCTGCTTTCCCCACGCGTTGAACTGCTGCGCCGCCGTGTGAAATCCCGCAAACG
>JASHRH010000018.1 GCA_030037475.1 Acidobacteriaceae bacterium | reverse complement strand
AATTCCGTGCCTGGCGTTGCGGGATTCAGCGCCGTTCCAGGCTATGACGAAGCGACGGGCATTGGTTCCATCGATACGACACAGCTATTCTCTGCATGGGGCAGCAGCAGGTTCGAGATTCGTCCCTGTCCTCCGGCACAGCGAGAATTGCTTCGCAACTGCGCGCCCATTCGGCCCATCCCGCTGCCATTGCGCCTGCCTTGATTTCCATGCAGGCGCTGTGCGAGGCTCGGTCTGTAGTGAACGCCGAAGCTGCTGCGATCTTTGCTGAGGAATACCGCGCCCTGCGTCCGCGCGCGCCCCTCCCTCCTCTCGAAGTCCGTTTCCGCCGGTTTACCTCGCTGAACACGACGATCCGGCTGCGCGAAGGGAAAGTCAGCGTCAGCCTCTCCGACCTGCTGGAAGGCGCGCCCGAGCCGGTCCTGCGCGCGATCGCGCATATCCTGCTGGCAAAGCTTTATCGCAAGCCCATCGATCCGCGCATTGCCCAGCGCTATCGCCGCTTTACCACCAGCGAGGCCGTGGTGCGCCAGAGCGAGCGCATCCGCCAGACGCGCGGCCGCAAGCGCATCCTGACCGCGCGGGGCGAGCACTACGACCTGGACGAAATTTTCGAATCGCTCAACCGCCGTTTCTTCTTCGGCCTGCTCGGCCGGCCGCTGCTGACCTGGAGCGAAGTGACCGCGCGGCGCCTGCTCGGCCATTACGACTCGGCACACAACACCATCATGGTCAGCCGCGTCTTCGACCGGCGCGGCACGCCCCGCTATGCCATCGAGTACCTGATGTACCACGAGATGCTGCATCTGAAGCATCCGGTAAAGCACCGCAACGGCCGCCGCTGCGTGCACTCGCGCGCGTTCCAGGAAGAAGAGAAGCTCTTCCCGGAGCTGGAGAAAGCGAAGGCCTATCTGAAGACGCTGTAGGGATCGCACCCGTCGTGCTGCTCCTGGTACGATTGTGATCTTTGCGCTGCCGCTCCGGCGATATATCATGAGGAATCGGATGGACTGAACTTTCGGCATCCGGCCCACCCACGGCTTCTCTCATCATCCTGTTGAACGGCAATCCCGACGAGAGGAAACGTGTGCCAGTGAGAACCAGAAAGGAAAGCAGGCAAATCCGGTGACCCAGGCCAGATCGGCAGTGGTGGTTGGCGCCCAATGGGGCGATGAGGGGAAAGGCAAGATCGTGGACGTGCTCTCCGAGCGCTTCTCGGTAGTGGCGCGCTACGCCGGCGGCCACAATGCCGGCCACACGGTCATTATCGACAGCCACAAATTCATCCTCCAACTGGTGCCGTGCGGCGTGCTGCGCCCCGGCTGCCGCGGCGTGATCGGCAATGGCGTCGTGCTCGATCCAATGGCGTTTCTTAAAGAGACCGGCCGGTTGCGCGAGCTGGGGGTGGACGTGGACAGCCGTCTGTTCGTCTCGAACCGCGCGCAGGTGATCCTGCCCTACCACCGGATGATTGAGCTGGCCGCGGAGAGCGCGCCGGGACGCCAGAAAATCGGCACAACCAGCCGCGGCATTGGGCCGGCTTACGAAGACAAGATGGCCCGCAGCGGCCTGCGCGTCGTCGATTTGCTGAATCCAGCTCTGCTGAAGACGCACATCGAGAATGCCTGCGCCGAAAAAAACCAGATCGTCCAGGCACTCTTCGGCCCACAAACGGGTCCGGCCCCGCTTGATCCTGCGCAGATGTACGACCAATATGCCGAGGCCGCAGAACGCATCCGCCCCTTTGTCGCTGATACCGCGCTGCTGCTGAACCGCGCACTGGCCGAAGGGCACAGCGTGATGTTCGAAGGCGCACAGGGGACACTGCTGGACATCGATCACGGCACGTATCCCTTCGTCACCTCGTCATCGGCTTCGGCAGGGGGCGCCTGCACGGGGACCGGCGTGGGTCCGACCCATATCGGGACGGTGATCGGTGTTACCAAGGCTTATGTCACGCGGGTGGGCGAGGGCCCTTTCCCGACAGAGATTCACGACGCCTCCGCCGATGCGCTGCGCGCGCGCGGCCAGGAATACGGCGCTGTCACCGGGCGGCCGCGCCGCTGCGGCTGGCTCGACCTGCCTTTGCTCCGCTATTCGAACCAGATCAACGGCACGGAGTGGCTCGTGGTCACCAAGATGGACGTGCTCGACGAACTGGATGAGATTCCCGTCTGCACCGGGTATGAAATCGAAGGGAAGAAATGCGAGACGCTGCCCGCCGACATCCGCGGCATCGAGGCCATCCGGCCGGTGTACACGAAACTGAAAGGGTGGAAAGCCTCCACCGAAGGCATGCGCGCCTTCGACGATCTGCCCCGGCCGGCTCAGGATTATCTGCGCTTCATGGAGCGGGAATCCGGCGCAAAGATCGGGATTGTTTCCACCGGGCCGGACCGCGACCAGACGCTGGAAATGCCGGAATTTCGCGAGGCCATGCGGCGCGTCGCTGGCCACTGAGCATCCGATGAGGGCGCAGCACAGGATTCTATGATCAGCTTCATTGTCCGGATGAAGTTCCGCCCCGAGGACCGGCAGCGCGTCGCCGATCTGCTGACCGCGCTGGCTGCGGCCTCGCGCAGGGAGCCCGGCTGCATGACGTACATAGCCCATACCATCGAAGGCGAACCCGATACGGTCCTCATCTACGAGCAATATCGAGACGAGCAGGCCCTGGACGCGCATCGCGCTTCAAAGCACTTCCAAACGGGCGCCGTTGCGGGTCTCTATCAGCTCATGCTCGATCGCCAGACAGAAAACCTGTGCCCGGTCGCCTGATTCGCCGTCCGGTCTGCAATCATCCTTTGTTCAGCAGCGTCTGACAGGGTAATGGGCTGAGAACATCCCACTTCCTATGATTCTCCACTCGCGGCGAATTCGACCACGCTGGTTGCTTTTCTTTGACGCATCGCTCGGCTTGGGGCTACCATCCGGTACGGCCATGGACCGCCCATCCCTTTCCGGTTTCTGCTCGCGGAAGATCGCGCCCGCTGTTGCGGCGCTGCTTCTTTTGGCGGCATGCCCCGGAAGCTGGGCTCTCCCCCGCCATGAAACAAAGGCAATCCGCAGGGAAATCGAAACTCTGGAGCAGGAATGGCGCCAGGCCACCCTGACCAATAACGTCGCGGAGATGAACAATCTGCTCTCCGACGACTACATTGGCATCACTTCCAACGGCACCATTGAGACCAAAGCCCAGGCGGTGGCCCAGCGCCGCGCCGGTACCGTCCGCATTACAAAACTCGACCTCAGCGACATTCACGTCCGCCTCTACGGAGGCACAGCCGTGGTCACGTCGGTGGCCGATCTCGTGGGCAGCAACGGCGACAGCGACATCAGCGGCAAATACCGCTACACCCGCGTCTATACGCGTCAGCGAGGCAACTGGAAGATCGTCAGCTTCGAAGCCAGCCGCGTGAACGATGTGGATCTACGCGCGAAGGTGAAACACAAGCTCAGCGGCGACAGCTAGAGCGCAACCAGCGATGCTGTGTCTTTTTAAGGTCGGTTCAGTGCGGCTTTCTTTCCACCCCGGCACGCCTGAAGCTGGCGTGCCGGGGGCCCCGGCTTCTTCGGCGGAAAGCCGCGTCGAGGACTGCGGCTCTGAGATACACCTTCGCTGGTTTCGCTCTGACGCATGCCGATCTATTCCGTCCGGAGGGCTTCCATCGGGTCGACGCCGGCGGCACGCCGCGCCGGCAGCCAGGCCGCCAGCATTCCGCACACGAACAGCACCACCGCCGCAGCCGCCAGGGTCCAGCCGTCGTGCGCCTTCACGCCGTAGAGAAAGCCGCGCGCGAGGCGTCCCGAGGCGAGCGCCATGCCGGTACCGACAGCCACACCCGCCAGCAGCATCGCCCCGGCCTGCCGCAGCACCAGCCAGAGCACGCTGGCACGCGGAGCGCCCAGGGCGATCCGGACTCCGAGCTCGCGGGTGCGCTGGTTGACAACGTAGGCGAGCAGCCCGTAGAGGCCGGCAATGCACAGGAGCAACGCGGAGCCGCCGAAGATCTCGAGCAGATGCGCGGCGAGGCGCTGGCTGCCGCAGGAGTCCCCGACCACCTGGTCCATGGTCGTAATCTTCGCCGTCGCCAGCTCCGGATCGGCCTGGCGCAGGACGTCCCGTATCTCCGGGATCACAACGGACGCTGGCTGTTGCGTGTGCACCGCCAGATCCATGGCAATCTCATCCAGCACGTTATAGAAGTTCGAGTTGGGCGTCGTTTGCGTCAGGCAGACCTCGACCTCCGGTGTGGAAGGCGATGCAATGCCGGTCTGGTGCACATCCCGGAGCACGCCCACGACCTGGGCGTAATCCGCTTGCTTCGCGCCGCGTTCCATGCTCATCAGCTTCGTTCCCAGAATTGCTGCGGGATTGTGCTTGTCGGGCGAATACTCGCGCGCGAAGGCCTCGTTGACGACCACCGCCGATGGAGCGCCTGAAACATCGTCGGAGTTGAAGAAGCGGCCCGCCGCCATCGGGAATCCGAAGACCTGCTGGATTCCGGGCGTTGCGGCCTTCATCGTCGCGCTCAAGAGACGTCCCTTCAGGTTCATCGTGAGTTCCATGTTGAACGTGTGTCCCAGCGGCACCTGTGTCGTCAATCCGGCGCTATCCACGCCGTACAGATGCTGCACGCGCTCCAGCAACGGTGCGTAGAGTTCCGCGGTCAGGTTGCGGTGTGCGAAGCGGTAGCCTGGAATATCGAGGTGGGCCACCACGATGTGATCCGTGCGATAGCCCAGCGGCACGTGCTCCAGCGCATAGATCGTCCGCA
>JASHRH010000003.1 GCA_030037475.1 Acidobacteriaceae bacterium | reverse complement strand
AGAAGAGCGGAAACGCGAAGGAAGGCGGAAATGCGAAGGAGACCCGGGATGCGTGTTTAGTTCGTCGCGAAGCGGCGAAGACGGTAGAAGTGCCAGGCTTCAGCCTGGCGAACACGGCATCCTCTTTCCGTGCGCCTTCAGGCGCGGCCGCGGCTGAAGCCGCCTTCCTTTGAGGCCTTACTTCCATGGCCTGAAGGCCATGGCTTCTACCGTCGTCTCGCGGGGCGAGGCTGGATGCGTGGTTCTCGATGTTCTAAGTGGACGCGGCTCGCCGGTTTCCAGAGGTCTGAAACGGTGGGTCGAACTCCTGGAGCGATGTATGCGCGGGCGGATATCCGATATCCTTCCGCATCGCCCAAATGAGCTTTCTTCTCAGGTCTGCCTCTTGTTCCGTAGAACGGTTTTGATTGGAGATGCTGATCTCTCTCAAATACGCCGCCAGCACTGTGAGAACCCCATTGCTCGCCACGAGAGAAAGTTTGTTGCACGAGCGGCTGAACCTCAGGCGATCTTCATTGGTTGCGTCCCCATCCGCCATGCCCGCATGAGTGCTGACGAACTCCTTGTAAAACTCGATCTTGAGATTTCTCCAATTGGTCTGCTTCTCTCGAATGTTGGAGATGAAATACCCCATGATGGCGCTGGCAATTGCGATGACCAGAGTATTGAACGCAGACATTTCGCTCTCCCTTCTGCATTCCCTTCATGAAGGAAGCCCGGCGCGTGGCCGGGCTTCCTTGGCTTTGCGGCGAAGCCGCGACCGTCCCTCTGCCTAACTGCACCCGCTCGTGCTCCCGCAGCTCATGCAGCGGTAGCAGCTACCGTTCCGCACCATGATCGCGCCGCAGGTGTGGCAACTGGGTGCGTCGCCCATGTCGTACATCCCGCGCATCGCGTCCGCCGCGTGGAAGACTCCGCGGTCTTCCATCCCCAGCGAGTGCGAGCCCCCGTCGTGTCCGTGCGAGGTCTCCATCTCCCTGGCCAGCCCGCCCTGTGGCGCGCCGTGCGCTCCCATGCCGCGCGTCGGCGAATGCTGCTCGGGCGCCAGATGCGTCTCGCCCGCCGCTTCTTCCTGAGCCGCTGCCGGCAGCGCTGGCGTCAGGCCCGCGAACAGCGGCAACTGCTGCCCGCTCAGGAACCGCAACTGCAGCCAGCGGAAAATGTAGTCCATGATCGACTTCGCGTAGCCGATCTGCTCGTTGCCCGTCCAGCCCGATGGCTCGAAGCGCGAGTGCGCGAACTTCTCGCACAGTACGCGCAGCGGAACGCCGTGCTGCAGCGCCAGCGACGCCGCCGTGGCGAAGCTGTCCATCAGCCCCGAAACCGTCGAGCCTTCCTTCGCCATGCGAATGAAGATCTCGCCCGGCTGCCCGTTGGGATAAAGCCCGACCGTGATGTAGCCTTCGTGGCCGGCGATGCCGAATTTGTGCGTCAGCGAAGCGCGCTCCTCCGGCAGACGGTGGCGCACCGCCCGCGGAGGCTCCAGCGATCCCGGCGCATCGCTCGACTCGCTCCGCGCCAGCGCCGCGACGAACGCAGTGTTCGCGCCCAGCAGCGACCGCGCCGCCACTTCGACTTTGTCGCCCGGCTTCGCTTCCAGCGCCTTCACGTCGGCCTCCGCCGGCCTGTGGCCGCCGGCCAGCGCCGCCAGCACGCGATCCGCCGCCGCGCTCAGCTCGCTGCTCACGCCTGCGCCTTTGATCTCCTTCGCCTTCGCGCCGTCGCTCACGTTCAGCGGCTGCGCGCCCTTTGATCCGTCGCGGTAGATGGCCACCGCTTTCAGCCCCAGCCGCCACGATTCCAGATATGCCTCGGCAATGTCGTCCAGCGAGCAGTCGTGCGGCAGGTTCACCGTCTTCGAGATCGCGCCCGAGAGGAACGGCTGCGTCGCCGCCATCATGCGCACGTGGCCCATGTAGTGGATCGACCGCGTGCCCTTCGCCGGCTTGAACGAGCAGTCGAAGACCGCGAGGTGCTCCGGCTTGATGCCCGGCGCGCCCTCAATCGTTCCCGTCGCGTCGATGTAGCTCACGATCGCGTCCACCTGCGCGTTGTTGTAGCCCAGCTTGAAGAGCGCGCCCGGCACCGTGTTGTTCACGATCTTGATCATGCCGCCGCCCACCAGCTTCTTGTACTTCACCAGCGCCAGATCCGGCTCGATGCCCGTGGTGTCGCAGTCCATCATGAAGCCGATCGTCCCCGTCGGCGCCAGCACCGTCACCTGCGAGTTGCGATAGCCGTGCTTCTCGCCGTGCTTCAGCGCCTCATCCCAGCAGTCTTTGGAAGCCTGGATCAGCGCGTCGAGCTGCGGTACCGAAAACGGCTCATCGGAGGTCTTCGAGCGCCCAATCTTGTTCACCTCCGCGCGGTGCATCCGGATCACGTCGAGGAACGGCTCGCGGTTGATGTAGAAGCCGGGGCACGCCCCGCCGTTTTCCGCATTCGCCCCCGCCGTCTGCGGAGTCGCCGACGCCAGCGCCGGGCACTTCTCCGCGATCCGCGCCGACTGCAGGTACGCCTCGCCGCACATGATCGCCGTCAGCGTCGCCGCAAAATCGCGCCCCGCATCGGAGTCATACGGCAGCCCGTACGCCATCAGCAGCGCGCCCAGGTTCGCGTAGCCCAGTCCCAGCGGCCGGTAATCGTGCGAGTTCTTCGCAATCGACTCCGTCGGATACCCGGAGTTGTCCACCAGGATCTCCATCGCCGTGATCATCACGTCGATCGCCGCGCGATACGCCGCGATGTCGAACGTCCCCGCCGGCGTCAGGAACTTCATCAGGTTGAAGCTCGCCAGGTTGCACGCCGAGTTGTCGAGGAACATGTACTCCGAGCACGGATTCGACGCGTTGATCCGCGCCGTGTTCTTCGACGTGTGCCACCGGTTGATCGTCGAGTCGTACTGCATCCCCGGATCGCCGCACTGCCACGTCGCCTCCGCGATCTTCTTCATGATGTCGCGGGCCTTGTACGTCTCTACCGGTTTGGCGCCTTTCACCGTGCGCGTCGCGAACTCGCCGTCTTTCTCCACCGCGCGCATAAACTCGTCGGTCACGCGCACACTGTTGTTCGCGTTCTGGAAGAAGATCGAGCTGTACGCCTCCGAGTCCGGCCCCGACGATCCGTCGTA
>JASHRH010000210.1 GCA_030037475.1 Acidobacteriaceae bacterium | reverse complement strand
CGGAAAGCGCTCTGGATGCCGCACGACGGGAGGAATCTCTGCGCCGTGCGGTCCTGGCCCTGCCTGAGAAGTACCGCGACGCAGTGCTGCTGTTTTATTTTCACGATCAGGACATTCCGGCCGCGGCGCGCACGCTGGGCGTGCCGGAGGGAACGGTGAAGGCGCGGCTGTTCCGCGGGCGGGAACTGCTGCGCAGCAAATTGTCCCGGCCAGGGGCGGCGCGACGGGCCGCGCGGCTGACGCAGCATCCAAAGGAGGCGCAATGAATTCCCCGCAACGGATCGATCTGGACGGGAAGCTGGACAGGGCACTGGGCGAAGCGCTGAGCGACGAACGCGACAGCATTCTGCCGTCGCTGGGCTTCGCGGATTCGGTGATGGCGGCGGTGGCGAGCCAGGGACCGGAACCGCTGCGTTTCCCGTGGAAGCGCGCACTGCCGGGACTGATCGCCGGCGTCGCGGCACTGATTGGCTTTACCGGAGCGGATCTATGGGTTCTGAAGCGGATGCCGGCCATGGCTCATGCAACTCCGGCGCTGGACTGGCAGGCAATACTGGAGCCGATCGTGCAGCACGCAGTCAGCCCGAACACAGCATGGACCGTGGCGGCGCTGCTGATTCCTCTGGTGGCCCTGTGGCTGACGCGGCGTCTGCTCTTCAGCCGGTGAGCCGGGCGTGCTGCGCGAGGCAGCCGCACTCTGACCTATAATCTGTGCCCATGCCCACCAGCATTTCTCCCGTACCTTTTGTACTGATCGACGGCGCCAACCGCAGAAGAGGCGTCATCGCGCACTCTCCCTTTACGGTAGGGCGGCTGGCGGAAAACGATCTGGTGCTGGCCTACGCGTGGGTTTCGCGCCGCCACGCGGAGCTCGTGGTGGAAGACGGAACCTGCCGGCTGGTCGATCTCGGCAGCCGGCACGGCACATTCGTCAACGGCAAGCCGGCCGCGCCGCGACAGCCGATCACCGAGCAGGACGCGGTGCAGTTCGGCGCTCTGGACGGGCCGATTTTTCGCATCGGCGCCATGGAGAGCAGTTCCAGCTCGACCATCCGCGAGATCATCAGCCAGATTCCGGAGGTCGGTACGTCGGCTTCGGCGCTCGAAAAGATGCGGTGGTTTTTCGAGTCGGCACGGAAGCTGAAGACTTACGGCGCCGTGGAGCAGATTCTGGACGCATTGCTGGAGACCACGCTGCAGTTGACGCAGACCGAGCGCGGCTACGTCTTCCTGTGCAATGCGGCCGGCCAGATGGAGCTGGCGCAGGGCCGCGACGATCAGGGCCAGCCGCTCACGGATGAATCCACGCTGTCGCACGGCGCGATCCGCCAGGCGGTGAGCACATCGAGCGAATACATCGTAACCGACACGCTCAGCACGGACCCCAACGTGCGCAGCGCGTCGATTGTGGCGCACAGCATCCGCAGCGTAATCTGCATTCCGCTGCGCAAGCACCGGCCGGGCGCGCCGGGCCAGGTCAGCGACCTGCTGGGGCTGCTCTACCTGGACAGCCGTCTGCGGGCGGGGAGCCTGACCCAGATTGACAGCGACCTGCTGCACACGATCGCCACGGACGCGGCGGCGCTGATCGATAACGCGCAGCTGGCGATCGCCGAAGAACGCGAGCGGCGCTATCGCGAGGAGCTAAGCATCGCGGCGAACATCCAGCAGAGCCTGATGCGCGCGCGGATGCCCTCGCTCTCCTGGGCGCAGGTGTCGGCCCTTTCCGTGCCGTGCAGCGAGGTAGGCGGAGATTTCTTCGACATCGTGGAGAACAGCGATTCGTTATCGGTGGTCGTCGCCGACATCTCCGGCAAGGGAATTTCCGCGGCGATCCTCGCGTCCACGCTGCAGGGGCTGGTGTACGCACAACTGGCGGCGCGCCAGCCGCTGAACACGATCGTGGAGGTCGTGAATCGTTACATCTGCGGCAGGAAGACGGGGAAATACGCGACGCTGGCGATCCTGCGGATCGCGCCCGACGGCACGCTCGAGTACATCAACTGCGGACACGTGCCGCCGTATCTTTACGACAAGGCGTGCTCGCGGCTTTCCGAATCGAATGTGCCCGTGGGCCTCATTGAAGATGCGCCTTTCCACGCCGGTACCGTGCGGCTGACTCCTGGCGATCGCGTTCTGGTGGTCACCGACGGCGTGACGGAATCGGAATGCGGTGATGGCAGCTTTTTCGGAGAAGATCGGCTCGCGATGCCGGAGTTCGCGAACGCCTCTCTGGACGAGATCTGCGGCGAGGTGCAGAAATTCTCCGGTTCGCTGGCCGCGGCGGATGACTGCACCCTGCTGGATATCCGCTATCTGGGATGACGGGCGCGGCCCGGCGGCATCGCGGTGTTTCAGTGCGCCACCGGAGCAGCCCCGGCGGGCGATGGCAACGCGCCGTAGAGGGCGGAGTAGACGAACTGAGCCCAGAAACGCAGGCCGCGCGTGAGGGGACCGTGCATCCATTCCCGGACGGGGACACTGAAGCCAGTCTTTGGGCGCGACAGAATCTCCTGAGGCAGAGGGTTGCTGAGACAGCTCGCCACATCGGGCTTCCGCGGAGAGAAGCGGCTGGCGCGCAGAGGAGCGAGGTGGCGCAGGAGAGTCATGTCGACGAAGGGCACGCGAATCTCCACCGAATGCGCCATGCCGGCCCAGTCGGCGTCGCGCAGCAACTGCGTGCGCATGTAATAGGTGGTCTCCAGTGCTGAGACGCGCAGCAGGTCGGCCTGTTCCTGCGGCACTCCCCGCATTTGGCGAAACGGCTGGAGCAGAGTGTTCATCTGTTCCACCGAGGCGAGATCGCGCCATCCGGTGCGGACCAGCTCGGGATCGAGAAACTGCGGCAGCTCCCAGGGCATGAACAAACCGCGGCGCAGCAGATAGGCTCCGCCCCAGGTACCGCCGTATTCAAGCAGACTGGCGTATTTGGGCGAAGTCAGGCGGGAGACGAGAGGCGCCGTGAGAATCCTCCACGCGTGCCCAACCACAGGGACATGGCTGAAGAGACCCAGGGCATGGACGGTGGCCGGGATGTTGCCGAAGCTGGGATAACCGGCGAAGAGCTCGTCTCCGCCAAGGCCGCTGAGCGCGACCTTGAAGCCCATTTGCCTGGCGAGCCGGCTGACAAAATAGGTGTTTACGCCATCGATCGTCGGCTGATCCATGGCGTCGAGCAGGCGATCGCGCTCGACATAGAAGACGCTTCGATCGATGAATTCGATTCTGTGCGGCACGCCGTAATGCCGCGCAACAAGCGCCGCAAAACCAGTTTCATCATTCGGCGTGCCCTTCAGCAGATCGAATCCGAGCGTGAGCGCTTCCAGCCGGTTGGAGCGTTCCGAAGCCAGGGAAGCCATCATGCCCGAATCCATGCCTGCGGAAAGGAAAATGCCGACAGGCACATCGGCAATCTCATGCGCGCGGACGCTCTCCTCCAGCGCGGCGTGCAGGCGCTCCGTGCATTCCCTCTGAGAGTGAGGAATCTCACTGGACGAGAAGCGAATGCATTCTTCGGCCGGAGAGGCAAACTGCCGCATCTCGCGAATTCCGCGCGGCCCGGCGAGCATCCACGTTCCGCTGGGACAGGAAAAGATTCCCCGGTAGAGAGTCCAGGGCTCGGGAACCGAGCCCCAGACGAAGAATCCGACATGGCCCGCGGGCTGAGGACTCAGGTCCACTCCGGGAATCTCGAGCAGGGCTTTCGTCTGGGAGGCGAAGTGCAGGCAGCGATTGGCCTGCGCATAATACAAGGGCTTGATGCCGAGAGGATCCCGCGCGAGGAAGAGCTGTTGCTCCTGTTCGTCCCAGATGGCGAAGGCGTACATGCCGCGGAGCTGCGTCAGCATCGCGGCGCCAAACTGGGCATACATCTGGAGCAGAACCTCGGTGTCGCCGCTGGTGGAGAAGACGCAGCCTTTCCGCTGCAGCTGAGTGCGCAGCTCCAGGTAGTTATAGATTTCCCCATTAAAGACGATGGTGTAGCGCCCATCCGCGGAGCGGAAAGGCTGGTCGGAGCGGGCGTTCAGATCGATGATGGAGAGCCGGCGATGAGCAAAATTCGCGATGCCGGAAGGCGAACGCCAGGTTCCCGAGGCATCGGGGCCCCGCATCCTGAGCCTGGAGGACATGGAGTCAAGTGTGCCGGAGACGTCCGAAGAGGGCGCGTCGTGATACACGAGGATTCCTGCAATTCCGCACATCTGAAGCCGAAACCTTTACGGGGCTGTCCCGGTACTTTTGCTGATGCAAGGTTCCCTGTCGCGCCAGCGTTCATTCGAGTACCGCGGCCGCCTGGTCCAAAGCTGTCAGAGCAGACAGCAACGCATGCGACTTGGGAGGTCGGCGGAACAGGAATCGTTCAGCGGTACCGCTTTTAGCTTCGCCAGCAGTCAGGAAATTGCCTCATCGTATCGCGTATCGGACGTCTTCACAACAGCTTCGATGACGTCGTCCAGGCGTTATAGACTGGCCGGTGCAGATCCTTCACGTGATTGGCAGTCTCGATCCTGCGCATGGCGGCCCGCCGCACGCGGTACGCCAGATTGCCCGAGCGTACGGGAAGATTGACGTAAGCGTGGAAGTGGTCTGCCTGGATGACCCAGGCGCCGAGTTTCTGCGGGGAATTGGATTCTCAGTTCATGCACTGAAGCGAGGGTGGGGCAGCCTTCATTTCTCCTGGCGACTGCGGCGCTGGCTTCGGCAGAATGTCACCCGCTTCGACGGGCTGGTGATGCATGGATTGTGGAGCTGGCCCGGGCTGGCGGTTCGTGACGTGGCACTCCAGGCGGATAAGCCTTACGGCATCTTCCCACACGGAGCGCTGGACCCCTGGTTTAATCGCAAATACCCGCTAAAGTACCTGAAAAAGCTGCTGTATTGGCCATTCCAATACAGAGTGCTGCGCGACGCGCGACATGTCTTCTTCACCAGCGTGTCGGAGCGGGATCTGGCCGCAACCAGCTTCCGTCCCAACACCTGGAACAGTCTGGTGGTGCCTTACGGGGCCAGCGAACCCGAGGGCGAGCCAAAGGCGCAGATCGAGGCGTGGTACCAGCGGTGTCCAGAGCTGCACGGCCAGCGGTATCTGCTGTTTCTGGGGCGGTTACATGAGAAAAAAGGCTGCGATCTGCTGCTGCGGGCCTTCGCTTCTGTGGCGGGCTCTGCGCCCGAGCTGGATCTGGTGATGGCGGGCCCGAATCAGATGGGTTGGCAAGCGGCGCTGCAACAGATGGCTTCGGACCTGGGCATTGGCTCGCGGGTTCATTGGCCGGGCATGGTGACCGGCGACGCCAAATGGGGTGCGCTGCGGGCCGCGGAGGCTTTCGTCCTGCCGTCGCACCAGGAGAATTTCGGGATTGCCGTAGCGGAGTCGCTGGCGGCTGGGCGGCCGGTGCTCATCAGCAATCAGGTGAACATCTGGTCCGAGATGCAGAGCGAAGGCGTCGGTCTGGTGGAGGACGATACTCAGGAAGGGACGAAGCGGCTGCTGCGGCGGTGGCTGGAGCTGCCGGTTGAGGAGCGCGAGTCCATGGCGGCGCGCTGCCATCCCTGCTTTTTGCGGCGGTATTCGATGGAGAGCACGGCGCAGGCCCTGCGCGACGTATTCCAGAAAGTTACATGAGGAAATGGCGCAAATACTTGATGTTATGTTTTCACCTGCAGCATTTCCATCAATCGGTCAAACTCCTCTAAACGTGCGTATTCAATGATGATGCGGCCGCGCCCCTTGCGATCCTCGATGCGGACTTTCATGCCGAGCGTCTGCTGGAGCTGGGTCTGAACTTCGCGGACGTTGGGATCCTGCGTTTTTTCCTTTTGTTCGCTTTTCACTGCCTTGCTTTCGGGATTCATGATGCCCTGAACGTGGCTCTCGGTCTGGCGAACGGAGAGTGAGAGAGCGACGACCTTCTGGGCGGCTTTGAGGATGGCGCCAGGGTCTTCAAGGGCCAGAAGAGCCCGGGCGTGGCCGAAGGTCAGATCGCCGGCTTCAACCTGGCCCTGGATCTCGGCGGGCAGGCGCAGGAGCCGAAGGAAGTTGGCCACAGAAGCGCGATCTTTGCCAGTGCGCTTCGCCATCTGCTCCTGGGTAAGCTGGAACTCGCGGGAGAGACGGTTATAGGCGCGGGCCTGCTCCATGGGGTTCAGGTCGGTGCGCTGGAGGTTCTCGACGATGGTCATTTCCATCGCCTGCTCGTCGGAGGCGTGGCGGACAATGGCAGGAACGGTCTCCTTACCGGCCTGCTGCGAAGCCAGCCAGCGGCGCTCGCCGGCGATAAGCTGAAAGCGGCCGCCGGGCAGAGGGCGCACGACAATGGGCTGGACGACGCCAGTCGCAGCGATGGAGGCCGCCAGCTCGGCAAGCTGCGACTCGTCGAAACGGCTGCGGGTCTGCCAGGGGCTGCGGTCGATGTCCCTGACAGGGATCTCCCGCGGCTTGCCGGCTTCGGCGGCGGGCGTAGGTTCGGCTGCGGCCTGCACGCGCGGCAGCAGGGATTCGAGCCCCTTTCCCAGCGCCTTTCGTTTTGGAGCTTCTGTCGTGGTCTGCATGGTCGATCCTTTCGGGCCCGTTACCGCGCGTCGGTTCCATAGGGCCAGAACCTGACATTGACTTCCGGCCTGGAGGCGGCTGCGGCCTTGCGTTCCTGCGCAGCCGGCGATTCGATCCCGTTCCGTTCCAGCAACTCCGCCGCGAGGTCGCGGTAGCTTTCCGCGCCCCGCGACTTCGGATCGTAGAGCAGGACCGGTTTACCGTAGCTGGGGGCCTCGGCGAGGCGAACATTGCGGGGAATGGTGGTGCGGAGGAGCTTGTCCTTGAAGAAATCCCGCAGATTCTGCGCCACCTGCTGCGCCAGGTTGGTGCGTTCGTCGAACATCGTGAGCAGGACGCCTTCGATCTCGAGGTTCGGATTGAAGGTCTCGCGGACGCGGGCGAGGGTCTGCACCAGTTCGCTGATGCCTTCAAGGGCAAAGTACTCGGCCTGCATGGGGACCATGAGGCGATCAGCGGCGACGAGGGCGTTGAGCGTAAGGAGATCGAGGGCCGGCGGGCAGTCCAGGACGATGAACTGATAGAAATCGCGGATTTTTTCGAGGGCCTCGCGCAGGCGGAAGGTGCGCCGCTCCATCTGGATGAGCTCGACGTTGGCGCCGGTCAGGTTTTTGTTGGAGGGGACGAGCTTCAGGGTTGGTATCTCGGTGGGAAGAGCGACTTCTTCGACGGTGGCTTCACCCATGAGGACTTCATAGGAGGATCGGCGGTCGTCGCTGCGAGCGATCCCGTATCCACCGCTGGAATTGGCCTGAGGGTCGCAGTCGACGAGAAGGACATGGATGCCTTCCAGGGCGAGAGCGGCGGAAAGGTTGATGGCAGTGGTAGTTTTGCCAACGCCGCCCTTTTGGTTGACCACCGCGAGGACTTTCCCCATGACTCAGCAAGAGTAACGGGAGCGGTGCCGGACCGCAACGGAGAATGCTGTGAAGAAAAGGGGCGCTTCTGTGGAAGGCGGCGGCGGATGCGGCCCGCAGCAGCGGCTAAGAACTGAGAAACACGGGAGATGTGGAGGGAACGGGAAGATTACGGAACCGTTGACGAAAAAAGGGCGGCAGTGGAAAAGGGGGGTCATGAGTGTCGCGTTTTGCAGCTGCGCGAGGAGAGATCAGCGTTGAGAGATTTCATCGGACATCGTCTTTTTCCGAGGCCGAAGGGGAACCGTTCCCCATGGAGCAAAACAGGGGGCGGAGCGAACGCACTGACCGTGTCACATGGATATGTTCCACGTGGAACGAGCAGCGCAGAAGCCAGATCCTGGCTTAAAGTGCCGCCATGGTTCCACGTGGAACATCCAGGCTTTCGATGCGGCAAACAGTGGAAGCAGACGCCAGGAGTGACCACCAGAGAGACTGGCCAATGGAGGTAAACATAACAAACTAAAAAGGTTAAATGGTAATAACTCAGTACCTGCTGTTAATTATATGAATACGTATTCAGATGTGGACGGGGTTCCCCGAATGATCGCGTCTGTCAAATTCAATTGAGACCTTCCTTCCTTATCTGAGACAACTATTTTCGATTCAACAGCATCGGCTGTTATGAAGCTTCCCCCTTTTTGCGCTCCACCACGGCAGGATGATGCTGCATTCTTTTGAGAATGGAAGATTGATGTTCTCATCGCTCGAAACAGGCAGCCTGACCGCAGCGCCACTCGGCGGCGCGCTGTGCTCAGTATTCCGCATGGGGCAGGGCGAGGTACTTCCGAAGTCAGTAAAGGCGTTCCTGGATCCGCGCTGGTGCCGCAGAGCATGGGGGCTCCTGGCTTTTTGCGCCTTCCTTGCACTGATCGTTCCGGCTCTTCGGGGTCAGGTGCTGCTGGCCAGCAACGAGCAGCGTTCCCTGAAGATGATGAGCCTGGAGCAGCTCGGAAGTATCGAGGTCACCACGGTTTCGAAAGAGCCGGAGGAAGTCTGGAAGACGCCGGCAGCGATTTACGTCATCACGCAGGACGACATCCGGCGTTCCGGGGCGACGAATATCCCCGAAGCGTTGCGATTGGCGCCAGGCGTGGAGGTAGCGCGCATTACCGCCGACGAGTATGCGATCGGCATCCGCGGGTTCAACAGCCGCCTGTCGCGCTACGTTCTGGTCCTGATCGACGGCCGCACCGTGTACACGACGTTGACCGCCGGCACGTATTGGGAAACGCAGGATACCTTCCTCCAGGACGTGGATCGAATTGAAGTGATCCGAGGCCCGGGCGGCACGATCTGGGGACCGAATGCAGTCAATGGAGTCATCAACATCATCACGAAGAACGCCAGCGATACGCAGGGCGTGCTGGGTGCGGCGGCCGGTGGGAATGTCGAGCAGGACTTCGGCGATTTTCGTTATGGCTCGGCGAATGGCAGAGGATTTTCTTATCGTGCCTATGTCAGGGGATTTGGATGGGCGCCGGAATACCATGCCGACGGCGACAACTACGACGACTGGCACAGCGGGCAGGGTGGATTCCGCATGGACTGGAATCGGAACGCGCGCGACACGTACCGGCTCCAGGGCGATGTCTACGGCCAGGATTTCGGCGAGAGAGCAGATGCGGCTACCTACAATCCGCCGGCGAATTATGACCTTTCCGGCGACGCGACTCTGTATGGAGGAAACCTTCTGGGAAGCTGGAGACGTGTGCAGGGCGAAGGCAGAGATTTCGACCTGGAGGCCTACTATGCTCATGACACACGGAACGAGCTGAACTTCGGCGATATTCGCAACACGGTGGACGTCGATTTCACTGATCGTTTCCCCTTGTCCCATCAGGAAGTATCGTGGGGCGGGACAGTGCGCGCCAGCCACGGCAACGAAGTTGAGCTCTATTCCGGGCTCACCTTCACGCCGCCGCGAAGAACCGATCAGCTCTACCAGGGATTTCTGCAGGACCAGATTTCCGTCGTGCCGAATCGGCTGTCGATCACTGCGGGGTCGAAGATTCTGAAAACGAACTACACCGGCGTTCTGGGCGAGCCAGATGCGCGCTTGCTGTATACGCCGACTTCCACGCAGACGCTGTGGGCGGCCTACACGCATGCCGTGCGCACGCCGGCCGACGTGGAGCGCGATTTCAATCTTTCCAGCTTCCTCGGGTATTCGAGTGGGCTGCCGCTCTTCGCACGGTTCAGCGCGAATCCTCATTTCCGGCCGGAGCAGCTGAATGGGTACGAGCTGGGTTATCGGACTTCTGCAGGCTCGAAGCTTTACGTCGATCTGACCAGCTTCTACAACCATTACGGCGACTCGTTCAGCGAGGACCTGCTGGGCGCGCCGTACATCGAGACCAGCCCGGCGCCGACGCACATTCTTTACCCCGCGGAGTTCGGGAATGGCCTGGTGGCCACGACGACGGGAGGGGAAATTGCGCCGGAGTGGCGTCCGACCTCCTGGTGGCGCATGGGCGGGTGGTACAGCCTGCTCGCAATGCACGTAAAAAAGGGGACCAACTCCAAAGATATCGGCAGCGCGCCGATCGAGCAGGGGTCCAGCCCGGAACATCAGGCCCTCATCGAGAACGGGTTCGATCTGCCGAAGTCGGTCGGCGTGGATACCTACGTGCGCTACGTCAGCGCCCTGCCCGGCATCAGCGTTCCTTCCTACTGGACGGGCGATGCCACGGTCCACTGGGCGGCGACACACCACATCGAATTCATCGTCGCGGGCCGGAATCTCTTCCAGCCGCACCATGTCGAGTTCAGTTATGATCCCGGACCGCTGGTGGGCATCCGGCGCGACGTGTACGGGGAGATCCGCTTCAATCGGTGAGGGATTCCAAAGTGGGGCAGAACCGTTCGGCTTCGCCTCAGGCCAGTTTGTGGGACACCTAACTACATCTGGTTCATGGTCTGGAGGAACTCGGCATTGTTGCGGGTTTTTTCGAGGCGGCTGACCAGCAGCTCCATCGCCTCGACCGGCGAGAGCGGATTGAGGACTTTGCGCAGAACCCAGGTGCGGGAGAGCTCGTCCTTGGGGATCAGCAGCTCTTCCTTACGGGTGCCGGAGCGCTGAATATCGATCGCGGGAAAGACGCGCTTATCCACGAGCTTGCGGTCGAGAATGACTTCCATGTTGCCGGTGCCCTTGAATTCCTCAAAGATCACTTCGTCCATGCGGGAGCCGGTGTCGACCAGGGCGCTGGCCATGATCGTCAGCGAGCCGCCTTCCTCGATGTTGCGGGCCGCGCCGAAGAAACGCTTGGGGCGCTGGAGCGCGTTGGAATCGACGCCGCCGGAAAGGACTTTGCCGGAGGGTGGAACGATGGTGTTGTACGCGCGGGCGAGACGCGTGATGGAATCGAGAAGGATAACGACGTCGCGCTTGTGCTCGACGAGGCGCTTGGCCTTCTCGATGACCATTTCGGCGACCTGGACATGGCGCGCCGCCGGCTCATCGAAGGTGGAGCTGATGACCTCGCCTTTGACGGAGCGCTGCATGTCGGTGACTTCTTCCGGGCGCTCGTCGATGAGCAGGACGATGAGCACAACTTCGGGATGATTCGTGGTAATGGAGTTGGCGACGGACTGAAGCAGCATGGTCTTGCCGGTGCGGGGCGCCGCGACGATGAGGCCGCGCTGGCCTTTGCCGATGGGCGTGAGCAGATCCATGACCCGCCCGCTGATGTTCTCGCGGACGGT
>JASHRH010000017.1 GCA_030037475.1 Acidobacteriaceae bacterium | reverse complement strand
ATTTGCCGTACTGTTCGGTCAGCGACTCTGCATCGACCGCCAGCCGCTTCGGTTTCTGAAATCCTCTCCAAAGCATATCCATTCGCCTTTTCTGCCCAGTGCCGCGAAGCAATTTGCGGCGGCCGAGCCGTTTCACTCCGTTGATGAAATTGCGCCTTGCGGCGTCGTACCGACAACTGATAACTGACAACTACTTCGAATACAGTTCCACAATCAGCTGCTCGTTCACCGGCAGGTTGATGTCCTCGCGCTTCGGCAGCGCCAGCACCTTGCCGCTCAGCGTGTTCGGCTCGGTCGACAGCCACGACGGCGCCGGCTGATGGCTGGCAAACTCGCGCGACGTCTCCACGACCGACAGCCTGGTGCTGTTTGGACGGATCCTGATCTCGTCGCCCACGCCCACCTGGTACGAGGGGATGTTTACCTTGCGGCCGTTCACTTCCACGTGCCCGTGGCGGACCAGCTGACGCGCCTGACGCCGCGAGCTGGCAAAGCCCAGCCGGAAGGTCACGTTGTCCAGACGACGCTCCAGTTGCTGCAGCAGCAGCTCGCCGGTGACGCCGGGCGTGCGCGATGCCTTCTCGTAATATTCACGGAACTGCCCTTCGAGGGCAAAATAGATGCGGCGCGCCTTCTGCTTCTCGCGCAGCTGCAGGCCGTAGCCCACAATCTTCGCCTTGCGATCGCGGCCGTGCTGGCCCGGTGCAAAATTGCGTTTCTCAATCGGGCACTTATCGCTCGTGCACTTGGTGCCCTTCAGAAACAGCTTCATGCCTTCGCGCCGGCAAAGGCGGCAAACGGCTCCCGTATAACGTGCCAATGCATTCTCCTTGATTCAGAGGCCGACCGGTTTACAGGCATCGCCCTTCGTCCCGGTCCGTAAGAGCTATCAGCTTTTAGCCGTTAGCTTTCAGCCTGATTGTTGTCAGGGCGGACCTTTCGACCCGCCCTGTTATTTTACCCTGTCGCAGCTCCAGCTGAAAGCCAGGAGCTAACGGCCATAAGCTGGCGCGTCCTAGACGCGCCGCCGTTTCGGCGGCCTGCAGCCATTATGCGGAATCGGCGTAACGTCCCGAATCGACCGCACCTCAATACCGGCAGCCGCCAGGGCGCGCACCGCGGATTCGCGGCCAGAACCCGGCCCGCTCACCCGCACATCCACCGAGCGCACTCCATGATCCCGCGCCATGTTCGCCGCGTTCACAGCCGCCTGCTGCGCGGCAAACGGAGTGCCCTTGCGCGAGCCCCGGAATCCCAGCGAGCCCGAGCTTTTCCACGAGAGCGTGTTGCCCTGCTGGTCGGTGATAGTCACGATGGTGTTGTTGAACGAGGCCTGGATGTAAACAATCCCGAACGGCACATTCTTGCGCTCGCGTTTCTTGAACTTTTTGTTGCGCGCGGCCTTGCCGGTCGCGCTCTTCGCTGGTTTGTTGTCCGCCATTAGGTCTTCGCCGTCGCTTTCTTCTTGTTGGCCACCGTGCCCTTGCGCGGTCCCTTGCGGGTGCGGGCGTTGGTGTGGGTCCGCTGTCCGCGCACCGGCAGTCCGCGGCGGTGCCGCTGTCCCCGATACGACTGGATATCGACCAGCCGCTTGATGTGCATCGCGATATCCTTGCGGAGATCGCCCTCCACGTCGCCCTGATCTTCGATGACCTGGCGGATCCGGTTCACCTCGTCTTCGCCGAGGTCCTGGATCTTCCGGAACGCATCGACGTTCGCCGCAGTCAGGATCTTCAGTGCCCGCGGCTGCCCGATGCCGTAGATGTACGTCAGCGCGATTCGTGCCTGTTTGTTCCGCGGCAGATCGACGCCTGCAATACGTGCCATACCGTGTCCTTCGGTTTGCTCCGCGCCCTTCGGTCTGGAGCGGTTATTCCGGCCGCCTTGCGAACCGGAGTGATGAGAGCCGGAGTTTCCTCGGGGTTCCTCGCAAGTCTTTGTGGCTAACTCGCCCCTGCCTCCCCGTGCATTCTGAGGAGGCTCAGCCTTCGTTTTCCCTCAGCGTTCCACGTCACTGATCACTGACTGCTGATCACTGACTCCTGACTTCAGCCTTGACGCTGCTTATGCTTCGGGTTTTCGCAGATCACCCGCACCACCCCCTGGCGGTGGATGACCTTACACTTGTCGCAAATCTTCTTCACCGATGCCCGAACCTTCATAACTGCGGTTCCTCAATCCTGTGCTCTGAGCTCTGCGCTCCGATCACTTATAGCGATATACAATCCGGCCGCGGTTCAGATCGTACGGACTCAGTTCCACCGCTACCCGGTCACCCGGCAAAATCCGGATAAAGTTCTTTCGCATTCGCCCGGAAACGTGCGCCAGCACCTCGTGCCCGCCGCTCTCCAGCTTCACCTTGAACATGGCATTGGGCAGGGTTTCCAGCACCGTCGCCATGACCTCAATCGCGTCTTCCTTCGACAATCGTTATCCTTCGCTTCGTAATCTTTTTACTACGTCAGCACCAGAGCCCCTTTGTCCGTTACCGCAACGGTATGCTCGAAGTGCGCGCTCCAGCTTCCGTCCTTCGTTACCGTGGTCCAGCCGTCCTTCAGCACCTGCACCGCGGCGCCGCCCTCGTTCACCATCGGCTCGATCGCGAGCACCATGCCGGCTTTCAGCTTCTGCCCGCGGCCCCGCGTTCCAAAATTCGGCACCTGCGGATCTTCATGCAGATGCGTCCCGATGCCGTGCCCGACAAAATCCCGAACCACGCTGAAGCCCTGCGCTTCCACCGTCTCCTGCACCGCCGCGCCCACATCGCCCAGCGTCGCCCCCGGTTTCACCGCGCGAATCGCGCTTTGGAGCGACTGCTCGGTCACCGCCAGCAGCTTCTGTGCCTTCTCCGCTACCTTCGACCCCACCGCGATCGTAATCGCCGAGTCGCCGTAGTAGCCGTCCATCACCACGCCCGTATCGATCGAAACGATATCGCCGTCGCGCAGCTTCCGTTCCGCCGAAGGGATCCCGTGCACCACTTCGTTGTTGATCGAGGTGCACAGCACGCAGGGATACCCGTGGTATCCCCTGAACGCCGGAGTCGCCCCCAGTTCCCCGATCTTCGCCGCGGCCACGCGCTCCAGATCCAGCGTCGTCGCTCCCGGCTTCACTGCTCGGCGGACCTGTTCCAGAACTTCCCGGACCACCTGCCCGCTGCGCCGCATCTTTTCGATCTCCTGCGGCGTTCTGATCGTGATGGCCACCTGTTCAGCCTCTCAGGCGCGCCACGGCGGTCATCACATCGACCGCCACCTTCTCTACCGGCTGATCGCCGTTCACTTCCTCGAATCGTCCCCGCGCGCGGTAGTGCTCCACGACCGGAGCCGTCTGCGTCTCATACGCTCGCATCCGCTCCTGGAACACTTCCTCGGTATCGTCGGATCGCCGCACCAGCGGAGTGCCGTCCAGATCGCACTTTTCATCAACCCTGGGCGGCTGCAGGCAGATGTTATAAATCGTTCCGCAGACCGGGCAGCTGCGCCTCCCGGTAATACGGCGCAGTAATTGAGTATAGCCGACCTGAATACTGACCGCAATTACCGGCAGGGTCTTCGCATCCGCAGCGAGATGCCTGTCCAGCCATTCCGCCTGGTTCAGCGTCCGCGGAAATCCGTCCAGAATGTACCCGGCCGCCGTGTCCGGCTGCTTCAGCCGTTCCGCCACCATCCGGGTCACCAGCTCGTCGGGCACCAGCTTGCCCGCTGCCATGGTTTCTTTCGCCTGCTGGCCCAGCGGCGTCGCATGGTCGCGGTGGTAGCGCAACAGGTCTCCCGTGGAAATCTGCGGGATGCCCCACTTTGCCATCAGCTCTTTGGCCTGCGTGCCCTTGCCGACGCCGGGCGCGCCCAGCAGCAAAATCGGCCCCGGCGCAACCTTCTGTGTTCCCTTGCTGCCCACGTGAGCGTCCGTCGCGGCCGCTGTCATCTACCAGGCCCGCCTTCCCCGTACGCGGCCGCTCTTCGGCGTGAAGCCCTCATAATGGCGCATAATCAGGTGCGACTCGATCTGGTTCGCGGTATCCATGGCCACGCCCACCACAATCAGCAGCGACGTTCCGCCAAAGTAGAAGTTGAAGCCCAGGCCCTGTGTCACCCAGAGCGGCATGTGCTCGAACCAGTTACCGACCAGCCACAGGTGGTTCAGATGAATGCCGCTGATCAGCAGTTGCGGGATGATCGCCACCACGCACAGGTAAATCGCGCCCACCATGGTGATCCGGGTGAGGATGTCGTTTACGAAGTCCGACGTTCGCTTGCCCGGACGGATGCCCGGGATGAACCCGCCGTACTTGCGCATGTTGTCGGCAATATCGTCAGGCCGGAACACAATGGAAATGTAGAAGAACGCGAAGAAGACGATAGCGACGATGTAGATCAGTTCATACCAGGGCTCGCCCGGCGCCAGTGCCTGGAATGTGCTCGACAGCCACGCGCTGTTCTTCACGAAGGCCGCCTGCCCGAAGAGCATCGGTGCGGACAGCACCGAGGCCGCGAAGATGATCGGCATCACGCCGCCGGAGTTCACCTTGAGCGGCAGGTGCGTGGCCTGACCGCCCATCAGCCGCCGTCCCACAATTCGTTTGGCGTACTGCACCGGGATCCGCCGTTCGCTTTGCTCCACCCAGACGATGAATGCCGTCACGGCGACCATGAAAATCACCAGCAGAATGAGCGCCGGAACCGTGAGCGCCCCAAATCGCTGGGCCTTCGCTGTCTCGACCAGGTCGCCGATGGCTCGCGGGAGACCCACGACGATGCCGGCGAAGATCAGCAGGCTCATCCCGTTGCCGATTCCCCGCTCTGTGATCTGCTCGCCCAGCCACATCACAAACGTCGTGCCGGCCGTCAGCGTGAGGATCGTCATCAGCACGAACCCGATGCCCGGATTGAGCACCATGTTCCCCGAAGCGTGGACCAGAGAAAACGCGATCGCCGCCGACTGCACCACGCCCAGGCCCACCGTCATGTACCGCGTCCACTGGGTGATCTTCCGCCGCCCCAGCTCGCCCTCTTTTGCCAGCTTAGCCAGCGGCTCCCATACCACTTCCAGCAGCTGGAAAATAATCGCTGCCGTGATGTACGGCATGATGCCCAGGGCGAAGACCGTCATGCTGCGCAGGTTGCCGCCGCTGAACAGGTCGATCAGGCCCAGCGAGGAGCCAGCCTGAGAGTTGAAGAAATTCTGCAGCGCAGCGACGTTCACGCCCGGCGTGGTGATGTGCGCGCCCAGCCGGTACACCGCCAGAATGCCCGCTGTGAACAGAACGCGCCGGCGCAGGTCCGGGATACGGAAGATATTCGCAAACTTCTCAAACATGGGTCGGTATTCTCATCATATCCTGCGCCGCAGCGCCGGGCCTCTTCAGCCGATCACAATCGCTTTGCCGCCGGCCTTCTCGATCTTTTCCTGCGCCGACTTCGAGAACTTGTGCGCGTGGACCGTCACCGCCGTCTTCAGCTCGCCGTTGCCCAGCACCTTCACCAGCTCGCCGCGGCGCTTCACCAGACCCAGATTCGTCAGTTTCTCAAGCGTGAGCTCTTTCTCGCCCAGCTCGGCCAGACGGTCGAGATTCACCACCGTGTACTCGGTCCGGAAAATATTCGTGAAGCCACGCTTCGGCAGCCGCCGGTGCAGCGGCATCTGGCCGCCTTCAAAGCCGCGCATCAGGCTCGATCCCGACCGCGATCCTTGTCCCTTGTGTCCGCGCCCCGACGTCTTGCCGGTGCCCGAGCCCATGCCGCGCCCAATGCGCTTTTTGTTCCGGTTCGCCTTCTTCGGCGCCTTCAGATTCGATAGATTCATCATTCCCTCGCTCAACGCCGGCGCGGACTCTCACCGCCCGACTCGCATGTTTCTCGCTGGTCCGCTAACTTGCTGACTCGCTACTCCACGATCCTCACCAGGTGCGGCACCGTCTTCACCATCCCCCGGATCGACGGCGTATCTTCCCGCTCCACGATCTGGTTCAGCCGCGTGAATCCCAGCCCCTTCACTACTTTCTTGTGCTTCACCGGCGCCTGAATCATCGACCGGTAATACTGCACCTGGATCGTTGCTTTCGCCGCCGCCTTTTTCGCTGCTTTCTTCTGCGCCATCGTTAGATCTCCTGCGCCTGCTTGCCACGCATGGCCGCCACTTCAGCCTTGTCGCGCAGCTGCACCAGCGCGTCGAAGGTGGCCTTGATCACGTTGTGCGGATTGGCCGTGCCCAGGCTCTTCGTCAGCACATTCTGCACGCCTGCCGAAGTCATGACCGCGCGCACCGCGCCGCCGGCAATCACGCCCGTGCCTTCCGGCGCCGGCTTCAGCAGCACCTGCCCCGAGCCGAACCGCCCCAGCACCTGATGCGGAATCGTTGTCGCCGTCAGGTTCACGCGGACGAGGTTCTTCTTGGCCGCCTCAATGCCCTTTCGGATCGCCTGCGGGACCTCGCGCGCCTTGCCCGAGCCGTAACCGACCACGCCTGCACCCGGATCGCCCACCACCACCAGCGCCGCAAAGGACATGTTCTTGCCGCCCTTCACCACTTTGGTCACGCGGTTGATCGCCACCACCTGATCCTTCAGGTTGTACTGTCCCGAATCCAGCTTCCTTTTCAGTGTCGCCATTCGCTTCCTGGTTCCTTCCGCGCTTTGCTGCGCCTAAAACTCCAACCCGGCTTCTCGCGCCGCATCCGCCAGCGCCTTGATGCGCCCGTGATACAGATAACCGCCACGGTCGAACACCACTTTGCTGATGCCCTTTTCTTTCGCGCGCTCGGCAATCAGCTTTCCGATCTCTTTTGCCGCCGCCACATTGCCGCCGGTCTTCGCCTTCGATGCCACCGTCGACGCCGAAGCCAGCGTTACGCCCTTCGCGTCATCGATCACCTGCGCGTAAATATGGTTCAGCGAACGGTATACATTCAGCCGCGGACGCTCCGCCGTCCCGGTCATCCGTCGGCGAATGCGCGTGTGCACGCGCTGCCGAATCTCGTTTCTCTTCCTCAGCGGAATCATCTCGTCTCTTCCTTCCTATAACAACCAGGCAGATCCTTTGAGTTGAGGCGCCGTTCTGCGGCCTCGTTCGGTTTCATCGATCCTTCGACTCCCCTTCGCAGGCCCTGCCTGCCCAGGGTCGCTCAGGATGATCGCGCTCGGCTCAGCCGCCTCGCAAACGCGATCACTTCGCGCCCGTCTTGCCAACCTTCTTCTTCAGCCGCTCGTCCGCGTAGCGCACGCCCTTGTTCTTATACGGATCGGGCTTGCGCAGCGCCCGCATATCCGCGGCCACCTGTCCCACCAGTTGCCGGTTGACGCCGCTGACAGTCACCCGCGTCTGTTTCGGGTCGACCGTCACCGTGATGCCGGTCGGCAGTGGAAACTCAATCGGATGCGAATAGCCCAGCGTGAACACCACCGTGTTCCTGCCCTTCAGTTCGGCGCGGTAGCCGATGCCGACGATATCCAGGTCCTGCGACCATCCCTTCGTCACACCTGCCACGGCGTTCGCCACCAGTGCCCGCGACAGCCCGTGGATCGCTGCCTGCGAGTCGTTCTGCCGCACTGCGTGCAGATGGCCGTCCTTCTGCTCCACACTGATCCCTTCCGGAATCGGCTGCGCCATCTTGCCCCTGGGGCCTTCCACCGTCACCACATTGCCCTGCATCGCAAACTTCACGCCCGTCGGCAACGCAATCGGTTTGTTTCCAATTCGTGACATCTTCGTATCCCTTGTGGCTTGCGAGTCCCGGCTATACTCTGCCGTTCCACTGCAGCCCCGGCCCGCTCACGCTCGCCGTCGTACGTCTCTAAACTCCGCGCCAACGGCCCGGCGCTCTCATGTTGTCCCTGCCCAAACTGGCGCCCGAAGGGCGCGCCCGCCTGGACGGCTAGTCCTCACCAAATCTCGCAGAGCACTTCGCCGCCCACGCCTTCTCTGCGCGCCTGGCGACCGGTCATCACGCCCCGCGGCGTGGTGAGAATGCTGATGCCGAGTCCGCCCTGCACCCGGCGAATCTCATCGCGGCCCACATACACGCGGCAGCCCGGACGCGACACCCGCTCGAGATCCCGGATCGCTGCTTCGTTGTTGGAGCCGTACTTCAGATACACCCGCAGCACCGCGTGCCCGTTCTCCTCGGTCGTCTTAAAGTTCGAGATATACCCCTCTTCCTTGAGGATGCGGGCAATCTCTGCCTTCAGCTTCGAGGCCGGAACATCCAGCTTCTGGTGCCGCGCACGAATCGAGTTACGAATTCGCGTCAGAAAATCCGCTACCGGATCGGTCAAACTCATCGTTTCTCCTTCATTCCTCGTTCGCTCCGCCCGCCCTGCTCAGCCCTGAGCGGAGAACCAGCCGGAATGTCTTCTCCTGACTTCGGGCTTTCGCCCTTCGTCAAAACTTGTGGGTGCCCCGCCCTTGTGTGCGTGTCGTCCGCGCACCGGGTGGGTTCCGTCACCAGCTCGACTTAATAACGCCGGGGATTTCCCCCTTCAGCGCCAGGCTCCGGAAGCACAGCCGGCACACCCCAAACTTCCTCAGAAATGCCCGCGGTCGTCCGCACAGCTTGCAGCGATTGTGCTTGCGGCTCCTGAACTTCGGCTTCCGCGCATCCTTCACCCGTTTTGCAGTCGTTGCCATAACTCTCAGTCCTTCCCGCTTACGCCGTCTGGCGGAACGGCATCCCGAACTGCCGCAGCAGCGCGCGCGCCGAATTATCGTCCTGGGCCGACGTCACGATCGTGATGTTCATGCCCTTCAGCTTCTCAACCTTCGCGTAATCGATCTCCGGAAAGATCAGCTGGTCGCGAATCCCCAGCGTGTAGTTGCCGCGTCCGTCGAAGCTCTTCGTCGATACGCCGCGGAAATCGCGCACCCGCGGCAGGGCTACCGAGATCAGCCGGTCCAGAAACTCGTACATCGTGTCCCCGCGCAGCGTCACCATCGCGCCGATTGGCATGTTCTCGCGCACCTTAAAGGCGGCAATCGATTTCTTGGCCCGCGTGGTCACCGGCTTCTGCCCCGCGATCGCGGCCAGATCTGCGCTCAGTGGATCCAGCATCTTCGAGTTCTGTGTGGCCTCGCCGAGTCCCATGTTCACCACGATCTTCTCGAGCCGCGGCACCGCCATTGGATTCTCGAGGCCCAGCTCCTTCTGGAGCACCCCTTTGATCTCTTTGTGATACTTCTCTCGTAGTCTCGCTGCCATCGCTTTGTCTCTTCCCGTTTCTCCGCTCCCGGATTGGTTCGCGCCGTTTACCGTTTCGGAGTCGCTTGTTTCACTCGACGCGCAGCGCCGAGCGCTCAACCCTGCACCCTGGCTCCCTGTCACTTATTCTTCTTCGCCACAATCGTGTTGCCACACTTCCGGCAGATCCGCACCTTCTGATCGCCATCGAACTTGTGCGCCACCCGCGTTGGCTGATTGCAGCTTGGGCAAACTACCAGTACGTTCGAGACGTGTACCGGCATCTCCTGCTCCGCAATGCCGCCCTGGATGCGCCGCTGCGGATTCTCCCGCAGATGCTTCCTGGCCACGCGCACGTGCTCCACCAGCAGTCGGCTCTCGTCCGGAAAGACCCGCAGCACGCGACCCTTCTTGCCGCGGTCGCTGCCCGAGATCACCTGCACCGTGTCGTTTCGCTGAATATTCAAACTCGCCATAACTCTGTCCTTCGTCCCACTATCCGTATCTTCTCGGCCTGTCGTTGCTAACCCGCTGACTCGCTCCTACAGCACTTCCGGCGCCAGCGAGACAATCTTCAGAAATTTCTTCTCGCGCAGCTCGCGGGCCACCGGTCCGAAGACGCGTGTTCCCACCGGCTCGCCCACTTCGTTGATCAGCACTGCCGCGTTGGTGTCGAAGCGGATGTACGTCCCGTCGCGCCGCCGCGTCTCCTTGCGCGTGCGCACCACTACCGCCTTCACCACCTTGCCCTTTTTCACCTGCCCGTCGGGCGAAGCTTCCTTCACGGCCGCGGTGATCACGTCGCCCAGCCTCGCCTTCAGTCCGCTCGCGCCGCCCAGCGGCAGAATCATCTGCAGCTTGCGCGCGCCGGAGTTGTCGGCAACCTCCAGCATGGTTCTCATCTGCACTGCCATGGCCTTGTCTCCTTCTCTTGCGATCCGTTACTCGGCAGCGGCATTCACAGCGCTCGCCTCTTCCTCGATCTGCGCCAGCGCCGACCGCCGCAGGATCTCCTCCAGGTTCCAGCGCTTCAGCTTGCTCAGCGGCCGCGTTTCCCGGATGCGCACCATATCGCCCACGCGCGCGGTGTTCTGCTCGTCGTGCGCGTAGAATTTCCGGTTCGTCCGCACAATCCGCTTATACTTCGCATGCGCCTTGCGCATTTCCACTTCCACCACGATGGTCTTCTGCATCTTCGTCGAGACCACCTGACCCACCTTTTCGTTACGGTGGGAGACCTTCTTCTGCTCTGTCGTTTCGCTCATGGTCTCAACCCTTCTTCACGCTCATCGAGCGCGCCGCTGTTTTCCTGCCTGCCGACGGTTTCGCAGCCGATTTTGCCGTGCTCCTGCCGCTGGTCTTCCTCACAGGCGCAACCTTCTTCGCCGCTGTCTTCCGAGCCGGTTTGGCCGCCTGCTCCTGCACGGGTGTTGTCTCCCCCGCCTGAGCTTCCGGCTTTTCTTCCGTCGTGTGGCTTAGTTTGCTGGCCGGCGTCGGATGCAGTCCCAGCTCGCGCTCCCGCTCCACGGTCTTGATCCGCGCAATGTCCCTGCGCAGATCGCGCAGCTTCTTCACGCCCTCGGTCTGGCCCAGCTTCATCTGGAAACGCAGACGGAACAGTTGCTCTGCCGTCCTGCGTGCCTCCAGCGCCAGCTCATCGTCGCCCAGGTTGCGATACTTCTCCGCTTCCATATCTCTTCTCTCCGTCTACTTCGCGGCGACTGTCGCCTTCACGTCGTGCCGCTGCACAAACCGCGTCTTCAGCGGCAGCTTGTGGGCCGCCAGCCGCATGGCTTCCTGCGCCAGCTCCGGCGTCACGCCTTCCATCTCAAACAGAATGCGGCCCGGCCGCACCACGGCCACCCAGTGATCCGGCGCGCCCTTGCCCTTGCCCATACGGGTTTCGGCCGGCTTCTTCGTCACCGGCTTGTCCGGAAACAGCCGCAGCCAGATCTTTCCGCCGCGCTTGATGAACCGCGTCATGGCCACGCGGCTGGCTTCAATCTGCCGATCGGTGATGTACCCGCACTCCATCACCTTCAGGCCGTAATCGCCGAACGACAGCTCGCTGCCCCGCCACGCCTTGCCGCGCATGCGCCCGCGCTGCTGCTTGCGGTACTTCACTTTCTTTGGCATCAACATATTGAAAGCCTCAACTGAGCTCTGTGCTCTGAGCTCTGATCGCTAAAAAATCGAGCTTCCCACCGCGGCCTGCGGCTCCCGCCGCTTCTGCTGGTAAATGTCTCCGCGATAGATCCACGTCTTTACCCCGATCACGCCGTACGTCGTGCGCGCCTCGGCAAACCCGTAATCGATGTCCGCACGCAGCGTGTGCAGTGGCAGCCGCCCCTGCAGATACCACTCCGACCGCGCGATTTCGTTCCCGTTCAGCCGGCCCGAGACCCGCACCTTGATCCCCTTGCAGCCGAAGCGCAGCGCCGAATCCACCGCTTTGCGCATCGCGCGCCGGAAGCCCACGCGCTTCTCCAGCTGCAGCGCGATGTTCTCCGCCACCAGCTGCGCGTCCAGCTCCGGCTTGTTCACTTCGAGAATGTCGATGAACACATCGCGGTTGGTTCGCTTCTGCAGCTCGCCCTTCAGCTTCTCGATTTCCGCGCCCTTGCGCCCGATCACGATGCCCGGTCGCGCGGTGCGGATCATCAGCCGCAGCTTGTTTCCCGGCCGCTCCACTTCCACCGAGCTCACGCCCGCAGCCTTCAGTTTCTCCTTCAGCTCGCGCTTCAGGTGAACGTCCTCCACCAGCAGCTTGTCGTAATCGCGGCTCACGAACCAGCGCGACCGCCACGGCTTGTTGATCCCGATTCGGAATCCGTAAGGGTGGACTTTCTGTCCCATAATCTCTCTCGCCTCTCGTTACTTCTTCTTCGCGGATTTCTTCGCCGCGGCCTTCTTTTTCGAGTCCGTCGCTGGAGTCTTCCTGGCCGGTGCTTTCTTCGCCGGCTTGTGTGCTGCCTTCTTTGCCGGAGCCCTTTTGCCTGCAGTCTTCTTCGCTGCCTGTTTCACCGGCTCTTCCGCCGCCGGCGTTTCTTCCACGCGATGCACCAGGCTCTCCGCCTGTGCCCGCTCCGCCACCGCGATCTGAATATGCGACAGCCGCCGCTGGTACCGGTACGCGCGTCCCATGGGCGCCGGACGGATGCGCTTCATGCGCGGCCCTTCATTGGCCACCGCGCGCTTCACGTACAGATTGTCCAGGTCCACGTCGAGGCCCTGCTCCTGGCTCAGGTGATTCGCATTCTGCAATGCCGAGCGCAGCACCTTCTCCACCAGCGGGGCCACCGCTTTCTTTGTGAACACCACCGTATTCAGCGCCTCTTCGACGCCCCGGCCCCTGATCAGATCCAGCACCAGGCGCGCCTTCTGCGGCGACACCCGCTGGAACTTCGCTTCGGCCCGGAATTCCCGTGTCTGCGTATCCATCCCTTGCTCCAAACCTTCTCTATCCCGCGGCGCTGACTTGCTGACTCGCTGACCGCTTCCTTAGCTAACCGCTTTACCAGCTAACCGGCCCTTAGCTGACCGGCTTGCCGCTGTTCTACTTCGGCTTCGCCACGGTCTCGGCGGCGGCCTTCACCGAGTGCCCCTTGAAGATCCGCGTCGCCGCAAATTCACCCAACTTGTGCCCTACCATGTTTTCGGTCACGTACACCGGCACGAATTTCTTGCCGTTGTGCACCGCGATCGTGTGTCCCACCATCTCCGGGTGGATGGTCGACCGCCGCGACCAGGTGCGCACCACCTTTTTGTCGTTGGAGCGGTTCATCGCCTCGATCTTCACCATCAGGTGACCATCCACGAAGGCGCCCTTTTTCGTCGACCTTGCCATCTCAAATCCTCTTTGCTGACTCGCTGACCTGCTGACTTGCTACTTGCTTCTGCGCGCCACAATGAACGCATCGGTTCGTTTGTTGTTCCGGGTCTTGTAGCCGCGCGTCGGCTGGCCCCACGGCGTCACCGGATGCCGTCCGCCTGAAGTCTTGCCTTCGCCGCCGCCGTGCGGATGATCCACAGGGTTCATGGTCACGCCGCGGTTCGTCGGGCGAATGCCCTTCCAGCGGTTCCGTCCCGCCTTGCCGATCGATACGTTCTCGTGATCCGTGTTGCCCACCTGCCCGATCGTTGCCATGCAGTCGATCAGTACCCTGCGCGTCTCGCCGGAAGGCAGCTTCAGCAGCGCGTAATCGCCTTCCTTGGCCACCAGTTGCGCGCTCGCGCCCGCCGAGCGCACCATCTGCGCGCCCTTGCCCGGCCGCAGCTCCACGTTGTGCACCGTGGTGCCTGCGGGAATGTTGCGGAGCGGCAGCGCGTTGCCCACCAGAATGTCCGCGTCCGGCCCGCTCATGATCGTCTGGCCGACCTTCAGCCCAAGCGGCTGCAGAATGTACCGCTTTTCGCCGTCCGCGTAGCTTACCAGCGCGATCCGCGACGAGCGGGTCGGATCGTATTCGATCGTCGCCACCTTCCCCGGCACGCCATACTTCTCGCGCTTGAAGTCGATCAGCCGCAGCTTCTGCTTGTGCCCGCCGCCATGATGGCGGATCGTCAGGTCGCCCGAGTTCCGCCGTCCGCCCGTCCGCAGTTTGCTCCGCAGCAGCGGCTTGTACGGCTTGTCCGTCGTGATCTCGTCGCGCACCAGCGTGGTTTGAAATCGCAGCGTCGATGTGATCGGTCTGTATGTCTTAATCGGCATCGTAATAGCTCTTAGCTTTCAGCCGTTAGCCTTTAGCTACTACCGGCTTGTTCTGCAAAAATCCTGTGTAACCCGGCTGCCTTAGAGATTGTTCACGTAATCCGGCATCTTTTCCCCGGCCTTCAGGCGCACATACGCCTTCTTCCAGTCGGGCCGGAAACCGGCAAACTTTCCGCGGCGGCGCTCTTTGCCTGCCTGGTTCACAGTGCGCACCGTGCTCACCTTCACCTTGAACAGGGCTTCCACCGCCTGCTTTACTTCCGTCTTCGTCGCCTTCGGATCCACTTCGAAGACCAGCGTGCTCTCGGTTTCCTTGGCCCGCAGAGCCTTCTCCGTGATCATCGCCCGGCGAATCACCGTATAAGTCGTCGGCATAACTAGGCCACCTTCGCCTTTCTCGACTCGGACTTCCGGCCGCGGGGGACTGACTTCTTCAGCGATTCCTGCAGCTTCTCCATCGCCGGCCGCGAGAAGATCACGCGCTCCGACCGCAGCAGGTCGTAGGGATGCACTTCGTTGTTCAGCATCAGCTCCACGCCCGGCAGGTTGCGCGCGCCCAGCAGCAGATTGCGCCCCAGTGTCTGTCCGTTCTCCACCAGCAGTGCCGTCTTCTTCGCTTCCAGCTTCTTCAGAGCGGCCTGGTACAGCTTCGTCTTCGGCTCTTTCGCTTCGAGCGATTCGACGACCGTCAGCTTGCCGTCGGCCAGCTTCACCGCCAGCGCCGAGCGCAGCGCGCCCAGCAGCTTCTTGCGCGGAAACGCATACTCATACGAGCGAGGCTGCGGCCCATGCACTGTGCCGCCGTGCCGCCACAGCGGCGACCGCACCGATCCGATACGCGCCCGGCCTGTGCCCTTCTGCTTCCACAGCTTCTTCCCTGACCCGGAGACCAGCTTGCGGTTCTTCGTGGCGTGCGTACCCTGGCGCAGCGCGGCGCGGTGGTGTTTCACCGCCTCCCACAGCAGCGCCTCGTTCACCTGCCCGAAGACCTCATCGGCCAGCTCCAGCGAGCCAACCTTCTTTCCTCCGAGATCCACTACGTCAATGTTTGCCATCGTCTTGTTTCTTTCTGCTGCTAACTCGCTAACCGCTTTATCCCTAACCGTCTTATCCCTGACAGCTTCCTGCTTACTTACCCTTCTTGCCGCTGGCGCGCTTCGAAGCCTTCAGCGGATCCACTGTGCCCGCGCCCGCAAATCCGCGACGCTCGCGCGGCGGAGCCTTCGCCCTGGTGATCAGCACATATCCGTCCCGCGGACCCGGCACCGCGCCTTCCACCATCAGCAGGTTCTCGTCGAGATCGATCCCGCGAATCCGCAGATTCCGCACCGTCACCTTGTCCACGCCCATGTGCCCCGGCATGCGCTGGCCAGGAAACACGCGCGACGGAAACGACGACGCGCCAATCGAGCCCTGCACCTGGAACATGTGACCGTGCGACTTCGGCCCACCGCCGAAATGATGCCGCCGCACCACGCCCGCGAACCCGCGGCCCTTGCTGGTGCCCGTCACATCCACATATTTTTCGTCCGAGAAAATGTCAACGAGCACGCGATCACCGGCCTTCACGCCATCAATCGCCGCTTCGCCTTCACCGGCGGCCTTCGCCGCTTCAATCGCTACTTCTTTCTGAAACTTCACCGGCGCGACGCCGTTCTTCGCAAAGTGACCGGCCTGCGGCTTTGAAACCTTCGACGCTTTCACGAATTCCACGAGACCGATCTGCGCCGCGTCATAGCCATCCTTCAGCGCCGTCTTCAACTGCGTCACCACGCAAGGACCGGCCTGCAGCACGGTGATCGGGTGCACGTCGCCCTTTTCATCGAACACCTGCGTCATCCCGACCTTCTTACCCAAAATCCCGTTGACTGGCATCGTCTCTTCTCTCCCTCATCATGCCCGCTGTCGGCCGGGCACTGCAGGTTGTTGCTGACCGCTAGCCGTCTTTGGCCTGGCCGCCTTACCCCTGCCTACTTTTCGAAAGCCTTGATCTCCACGTCCACGCCGGCCGGCAGATCCAGCTTCATCAGCGCGTCCACCGTCTGCTGCGTCGGCTCCAGAATGTCGATCAGCCGCTTGTGGGTCCGAATCTCGAACTCCTCGCGCGACTTCTTGTCCACGTGCGGCGAACGCAGCACACAATACTTGTTCTTCACCGTCGGCAACGGAATCGGTCCCGCCACCTGCGCGCCTGTTCGCTTCGCCGTGTCCACAATCTCGCCCGTCGAGGTGTCAAGCACCCGGTAGTCGTACGCTTTCAGCCGGATTCGTATTCTCTGTCCAACCATGATGTCGTTTCTTTCTCCGCATCAGCGAACCCTCTTCCGAGATTCCGCCGCCCTGTTTTCGCTGACTTGCTAACCTGCTGACTCGCTGACCAGCTTCTGTGGCCGAAGGCCGCGTCCGCCCGGACGGCCAGTCCCTATGCCAGAATCTCCGTAATCGTGCCCGCGCCCACCGTCCGCCCGCCTTCCCGGATCGCGAACCGCAGCCCCTTCTCCATGGCCACCGGCGTGATCAGCTCGATCTCCAGCGCCACGTTGTCCCCAGGCA
>JASHRH010000209.1 GCA_030037475.1 Acidobacteriaceae bacterium | reverse complement strand
CGCGCCAAGCGCACTCGCCTGGCCGTGACCCGGCACAACCGATCACGGTCAATCAGCTCGACCACACCGCCCTGTTCTGCGATTTGCTCTGCGGTTTGTTCCGTGCCGCCGCCCCGGCGCGGCGCTCCGCTGGCTTCCCCGGAGGTCTCCGGAATACTGTTGAGCAGGGCCTGCCGCACGCTGAGCAGCAACAGGTCCCGCGGATAAGGTGCAAATAGAAAGTAGTCTGCTCCGGTGTCCAACCCACTGGCCAGTCCTGTCCCAGCCCACACCGAGGTGATAAGCAAGACCGGGGCGCCCACAGGCTCGCTCAGAGTTTTGACGCTGCGGCAGAGGCTGTAGGCCTGCTCCAGCGCAGCCTCCGCAGAGTGTTTGCCGGCTCGCCCTTCATTCTCACGGTTCACCGCGCTAACCACGATGAGCTGGATACGATTCTCCGAGCGCGCCAACTGCTCCTGCGCTTCGGCGGCTCCCACGCTCATCTGGACGCGGTAACCGCCACTGCGCAACTCGCGCTGCAGCAGCCTGGCTTTGGCCCGTTCCAGCGCGACGATCAGTATGCTTTCCTTCTCGCTGGCTACCTTCACCCTGCCCTTCCCGCTCACGAGGCTCGCCTCACAGCCGCTCTTGCACCTCACCTTCCAAGGCTATCTTCCAGATAAAAAAGGCGGAAAGCACTGTCTTTGAAGCGGGGAGATTCCCAGTTCGGACACTCAGTCCCAAATCTGCACGTGAGGAGGGTTCAGCGATCTAACCGCTCCGCGCACCTGGACTATCCCGGCGGTAACGGTGGAAGGCGTGGTCACCAGCCTTCCGGCAGCTAATCCAGCGGTACCAGAGGGCGGTCTCGACGCTGAACCCCGGTCCGCTCAGACTGGTGGGGCGAACCAAGCTTCCCGCATTGGCCTGTAGTTCTTCGGCGCTCTGCCGGGCGGGAAATTGAGCCCCTATTTCTTGCGGTGAAAGGGTTAGGAATTTCTCATCCACGAGTCCTGCTCTAGCCAAGCTGCCATAAAGAGTTGGCCCGCCTTCACAGAGGAGGTATTGTACGCCGTGCTCGCGCCGCAGACTGTGCAGCAGCTCCTCCCAGTCAACCCAATTTCCGCCGCCGGAGACCAGCAGCCGCGCGGCATCAAAATCGCCGAGCCGCTGCCGTCCCTCCGGAGTGGTGGCAATCCAGGCATCAACATGCGGGGAATGAAAGATGCGGAAATCCTGGGGCCGCAAGCCGCCTGCGCCCGTCACGATAATATTTTTTTGCTTGGCACGGCCGAGCGTCTGCTCACGAAACCTGAGCAGGTGCTCGTCGGTGATACGGTAGACTGGGCCGCCGGGAATCCGGCCATAGCGTGCTTCGGAAAGCAGGGTGCCGGAGCCGCACAGCACCGCGTCCGCATGGGCGCGCAGCAGGTCCATCATCCAGCGGTCATGACGGCTGCGGCCGATCCACTCGCCCCCCGGCCGTTCCCCGCCAAAGCTCACCAGGCCGTCCAAGCTCTGCACGAAGTTCGCAAAGACCCAGGGCCGGCGGGCGGGCGCAGCGGGAAAGCCCAGGTTGCCGACAAAGGCGGCCAGCTCCGGAGGGAAAGAGGCATTGGCCTCACTGCGGTCGAAGAGGACTTCGAAGGGCGCCAGTTCCGCTGGTGCTTGGAATTGCATATCGAGCAGGCCATCTCCGGTATCAATGCCCGCGGACAGTAATCTTGTGCCAGGCTCTGTGCGGCATTATTCTTTCTGTAGACACGTTCTCACATTGGGGAAGCTATTCTCAAAGGGGAGGAGCATCATGGAGGAGCCAGTACCGCATCAGTTGTCGCACTCGGATATTCAAAACGTTCTCAAGGAGCTGCCGGACTGGAAGGTGGAGAAGGGCAAGCTGCACCGGGAATACCTCTTTGAGAATTTCGTCCAGGCGTTCGGGTTTATGACCAGCGTGGCCTTGACCGCCGAATCTATGAACCATCACCCGGAATGGTTCAACGTCTATCACAAAGTGGTTGTGGATCTGTCCACTCATTCCATCGGCGGGCTGAGCAATCTGGACGCCGAGCTGGCCCGCAAAATGGAGGCGCTGGTGCAGCGCGGCTGATCGAAGGCCAGATGCCAACGCAGGTGAGCCACCCGGCCGGCTCATCATCCTGTTGTGCTCGATTTGCTTCCCAGCAGCACGACCCGGCGCTCCGAATGGGGAATGCGGGCGGGCGGCTGCCAGCGAAAGCCGCTCCACGCAGATGCTTCCGCCGCGGCGTCTGCTCCCAGAAAAAGGGCCACGCAGCCCTCCGGCTCCAGCAGCCCTCTGGCGGAAGCCAGCAGATCCTCCGATAGCTTCACCGCGCGCAGGGTGATGAGAGATGCCGGCCAGAACGGATCGGCCGCTGTCTGCTCCTCCAGCCGCTCCGCGCGCACCTGGGCGCCGGAAACTCCGCAGGCGCGAATCACCTCCTTCAGGAATGCGGCCTTCTTGCCATTCGGCTCGAGCAACCGTGCCCGTGTCTCTGGCCAGACAATTTTCAGCGCCAGGCCGGGGAATCCGGCGCC
>JASHRH010000208.1 GCA_030037475.1 Acidobacteriaceae bacterium | reverse complement strand
GATAGCTTCCGCGATATAGTTTGTAGGGATTTGCCCGGGCACCCACGCGGAAAGTGGGTTACCGATGGGCTGGCTGCAGCGTGACGACCCGCAGGGAAACGAGGTGCAGGTGCAGGATCAGAATCCAGGCTGGGCCGACCAGGCTGCGCGGGCCGCAGTCATCGGGCTCCTGCTGGCGGCCCCGGCCCTGATGTGCTTTCGCGGGCTGGGTTCCTGCGCTGTGGATCCGGATGTGGGATGGCAGTTGCAGACCGGAGTCTGGATCCTCCATCATCACGCCTTCCCCCATACCGACCCATTCTCGCGAACCGAGGCGGGTACTGCCTGGCAGGCTTATAGCTGGCTCTTCGACCTGATCCTGGTGAAGCTCTATACCTGGTTCAACCTTGACGGTCTGGTGTTGTACACCGCGGCCATGGCCGTGGCCATTACGGCTGCTGTTTATCGGCTGGTGAGCCGGGTGCAGCCGGACTTCATAAAGAGCGTGTTCCTCACGGGCGCCGCGCTGGTGTGCATCTCCCGCGACTTCACGCCCCGTCCCTGGCTCTTCACAATTTTATTTTTTGCCCTCGAGCTGGATCTGCTGCTCGAGTTTCGTCGTGCGCGACGCGCGAAAATCCTCTTTTGGCTGTCGCCCCTCTTTGCCCTTTGGGCGAATCTCCACATCCAGTTCATCGATGGGCTGCTGATGCTGGGCATCGCAGCCTGTGAGCCGCTGCTCGCACGCTGGACGAAATGGGGCGACAGCCCAGGAACCGTCCGCTCGCTGTGGATCGCACTGGCCGCCTGCATCGCCGCTCCCCTGCTCAACCCGTACGGCATCGGCATTTACCGTGACGCATGGATCCTGGGCTCCCAACCCGGCGTGCTGAACACCGTGGGCGAGATGCACGCCCTGGCGTTCCGCTCGGCCGGCGATTATCTGCTTCTTTTCCTGGCCCTCGCGGCCTCCGCGCTCCTCTTTCGGCGCAGCAGGCCGACGCCTTTCGAGACGCTGCTCCTGGCCCTAGCCGCGGTTCTCTCCTTCCGCTCGCAGCGCGACGCCTGGGTTCTGGCCATCGTCGCGGTCGTCACCATCGCCGCGAAACTACAGGAGAGCGCCGAAAGACATAGCAGGACGCCGGCCTGGACGTTTCCGCTCACGCTGATCACAACGGCTGCTGTATTCGTGACTGGGTTCTTCGCGCTGCATGTGAACAATGCTCGAATGCGCGCGCTGCAGGCTAAAGAGATGCCCGTGCAGGCTGTGGAAGTGGTGAAGCAGCGGCGCTATCCCGGACCGCTCTTCAATGACTACAACTGGGGCGGCTATCTGATCTGGCAACTGGGCCAGCCCGTGACGATCGACGGCCGCGCCGGCCTGTACGGCGACGCGAGCATCGCCCGCTCCCTGGCGACCTGGGGCGGAGGACCGCACTGGGCCTCGGACCCCGATCTGCAATCCGCAGCGCTGATCATTGCCCCCATGCATGACGCGCTGACGCAGTTGCTCCGGATGGACTCCCGGTTTCAACTGGTTTACGAGGATAAGGCAGCAGTGGTGTTCGTCCGGTGCTCTCCGAAGTAGATTTGCACGCTTCGCAACCGACCATTTCCCTCGAACCGCCAGCAAAGCCCCGGCAGGATCCCGGCCACACAGATGGTTACCCCCGGGGCATTGGTGTTACGGAGTTACCACAGAAGTGGTACTCCTCTATCCGCGCAGCGCGCCAATAATCGATGAGGTAACGCTGGGGCACCGGAGACGGTGCCTGTTGTCGTCCCCCGAAGCCTCGCTATGAGAGCGATACCAAAACTACGTCGGGCAATCGCGGACGGTCTCCGGGCGCGGCGTGGCGAATTGTCCTGGGGCCGGTCCTCGGGGCAGGCCCTTGTGGAGTTTGCCCTGGTCTCGCCCCTCATTCTCATGCTCGGCCTGGGCTTGTGCATCTTCGGTATCGGGATCAACGAGAACCTGACGGTGACCAACGGCACCGAGGTCGCCGCGCAGCAGTTGTCCATCAGCCGCGGCCAGACATCGAATCCGTGTCAGACCATCGAGCAGACTTTCGTCAATGCCTCCCCGAACCTGAACTCCGCCAACGTCACCTTCACCCTCTCGCTGGATGGGCAAACAGCGGTCGGTCCGACGAAGGGCGCTTCCAACTTCACCTGCTCCTCCGACGCCCAGTACATGATCGAGGGCGCGAATGAGACGGTGACGATCTCGTATCCCTTCACCGCCAGCTTTATTAACTTCGGCACGCAAAGCTACACCCTGTCCTCCACCGTTGAGGAAGTCGTGGAGTGACACGGCATGGAGAAATCACCATGACATCCAAACTTCGCAGCCTGGCAGTAAAACTGATTCGCGAAGAGAGCGCGCAGACCATCGTCATGTTTTCCCTCACGCTCGCCGCCTCGCTGGGCGTCGCGGGCTTCGCCATCGATCTCGGCCGCGCCATGGTGGTCAGCAACCAGCTCAAATCCAGCACCATGGCCGCGGCCCTCGCCGGCGCCAACGAGATGCCGAACAGCGACTTCGTCACCGTTGCCAAGGAGTACAGCGCCTGCACCCCTCCCCCCTCCGGCAGCAACGAACAGACCGGCTGTACAACGGCCGGAAGTAATGCCTCTTCCATGCTGGGTACTGTCACCACCAATGCGACCGGCTACTGCTCGACGTTTGTCTCTTCAACCCTGAATATCGGGTGCACGTCCATGGGGACCAGCAGTGCGAACGCGCTCGTGGTCACCCAGACCGTGACCATGCCCACGCTGTTCATGAGCATCTTCGGCATCGACAGCGTCACCTTCTCTGACAGCCAGACAGCTGCGTGGAGAGGCGCTGCTCGCAATCCCTATAACGTTGCCGTCATCGTGGACACCACGGAATCGATGAATACCACCGACTCGGGCAGCGATGGCTGCAGCGATGACCCGGCCATCGAGTGTGCGCTCACCGGTGTGCAGAACCTTCTGGAGAAGCTAACACCCTGCGCCGGAGGCGGTAGCTGCGGTACCGGCTACACGCCACTCGATGAAGTCGCGCTCTACACCTTCCCTGGTCTCAGCAACACGTCCGCGGCGTCCGACGACGCCACCTGCGCGAACCAGATCAACGGAGCAGGGGGATCCAACGGAGGCTTCGGCGTCAACGACTCCACCACCTACTATGGCTTCCCGGGCAGCAGCTTCTCCGGAAGCGCCTTGATGCCCAGCCCGCCGATTTACCAGATCGTGGGTTTCTCATCCAATTACAAGACCGCCGACACAAACAGCACTCTGAACACCGGTTCAACGCTGGTAGAGGCAGCGGGAGGCAGCAGCACCTGCCAGTACAACTCCGTATCCACCGGCTTCGGCTACAACAAACAGACCACCTATTGGGGAGGGATCCAGGCGGTGGGCGGTGCCGGAACCTACTACGCGGGCGTTATCTATCAGGCGCAAAACGATCTGTACAACGAATACGAAAGCCGCCTGAACGCCGGGACGCAGACTCAGAACGTCATGGTGATCCTCAGCGACGGCGACGCGAGTTCGACCGCTACGAAGATGGGCGGGGATGAGACGGTGCCAACCTACCAGAATGAGTGCACTGGAGGATACAAAAATGGCCAGTGCCAGGGGTGGTCCGAGGTCCAGACCGGCACCACCACCCAGCTGGAGCAAAACACGAACAGTTCCGGCTCCTATGCTTCCTACGACGACGAATGCACGCAGGCGGTCACGGCGGCGGAGACCGCGACCAACGGCACCTGGCCCTCCTCGCAGAGCAGTACCAGCCCGGTCAAAACCACGGTCTACACCGTCGCGTACGGCGCGGAGACCGGCACCTGCTCC